>JANLUQ010000562.1:0-12785 GCA_031363565.1 Armatimonadota bacterium
CCCGGAAAGAGACAGGGCATCCTGCTGACGTCATCCTCCGCGTGGGGGAGGAGGAGTCGTGCGACCTGATCGTGCTGGGCAGCCGGGGGCTGGGAGAGGTCAAGCGCTTCCTGCTCGGCAGCGTCTCCGACGCGGTCGCCCATCATGCCTACTGCCCCGTCCTCATTGTCCGGTAGAGCATGGAACAGGCAAAAAAAGTAGAGCACGGCATGAAAACTGGGACAGAAACCTTCGGGATTGAACGCATCATCGAGGGGCTGCAAGAGCCTGCCTCCTATCAGCACCCGGTTGAAACGGTCCGGGTGATACAGACCCATGCGTCCTGCGTTTTTTTGACGGGCCGCTTCGCCTACAAAATCAAAAAGCCGGTGAACTTCGGCTTCCTGGATTATAGCACGCCCGAGCGACGCCGCTTCTTCTGCCAGCAGGAGCTGAGGCTGAACCAGCGCCTCTGCCCCGACATCTATCTCGATGTCGTGCCCCTGACGGTCGAGGATGGACGGCTCCGGGTGGGCGGCAACGGTACGCCGGTGGAGTGGGCGGTGCGGATGCAGCAGATGGCCGACAGAGATCTACTGTCGGCCCGTCTGGAGACGGATACAGTAGACCGTATCCAGATCGAGCGCATCGCAG
The DNA here is from genome assembly GCA_031363565.1 of Armatimonadota bacterium. Taxonomy (GTDB): domain Bacteria; phylum Armatimonadota; class Armatimonadia; order Armatimonadales; family Capsulimonadaceae; genus JANXMY01. The sequence goes on from JANLUQ010000562.1 coordinate 634, forward strand.
TGGTCCTGGCGAACTTCCATACCCGTGCCCAGAGCGGCCCGGCCATCCGCGCCTTCGGCCGGCCTGACGCCGTTCTCGGGGTGATCGCCGGCACCCTGCATGTCATGGACGCCGTCGGGGAAGGCACGGTCTCCGCAGAAGCGCGCCGGGACATCCGCGCCTCTCTGGAGAACTTTCAGCGCCAGGAAGCCGAGCTGCTGCTCCACCGTATGGACACGGGCGCGATCCGGGACTGCCATGGGGACCTGCGCGCCCGGAACATCTGCCTGGATGAACGCTTCGACGGGGGCATCCAGGTCTTCGACTGCATTGAGTTCAACGATGCCTTCCGCTACATCGACACCGCCGCTGACCTGGCTTATCTCGCCATGGACCTGGATCTGGCGGGCCGGGCGGATCTGCGGGAATGCCTGATCGACACCTACCAGCGCGCCGCCGAAGACAGCACCGACCCGCGCGCCGCCGAAGACGGCGACTTGCGGAAGATACTGCCGTTCTACCAGACCTATCGCGCCTGCGTGCGGGCCAACATCGCCCTCCTTGCCGCCGCCGAGCAGGAGGTGGTGGAACTGGAGCGCGCTGCCCACCAGGAACTGGCTGCGGCAGCGTATGACCTGGCCTGGTGTTACTCGGGGCGGCGCAGGCGGCCCGCTCTCCTGATAACCGTCGGCTTCTCCGGCTCCGGCAAGTCGCGCCTGGCTTGGGAACTCTGCCACCGTCTGCCTGCCGCCCTTCTGTCTTCCGACCACATCCGCAAAGAGTTGGCGGGCCTCGGCGTGACGGACCGCTTGGCACCGGCGCAGTACACGGCGGATCACCGGGCGGCCGTGTACGCCGAGATGCGCCGCCGGGCCGCCCTGTCTCTGGCGAAGGGCGAGAACGTGCTCCTGGATGCCACCTTCCTGTCCGAGCATGAGCGTGGCGCGGCTGCCGCTCTCGCCCAGGTGCAGGGCGCGGAGTTCTGGATTTTGGAATGCCGCTGCCCCGATGCTGTAATCCGCCGGCGGCTCGCTTCGCGCCGCAACGACACCCACTTGTCGGACGCAAGCCTACCGGTCTATGAGGAGCAGCTCCGGTCCTTTCAGCCTCTCGCCCCGCCCGCGCCGGAAGGCAGCAGAGATTCAAACCATATTGTCATCAATACTGACCAGCCGGTGCCGTCCGCCGCGCGCGGCGTCGTCCGTCGCTTCCTCTCCCCGCCGGGAACGGGGGCGTCCGAGGCGGGGGCGCACGGCATCATCTGAACGTCTTCATGGCTTCATGCTCTCCACAGCTTCAGCCATAATCCGCCGTCGGATGGGTTCGTTTCCGCCCGTCATCCTTTACAACCTGCGGAGGGCAACCTGTACGCGCAGGAAGACCGGCGGAAGCGCGTCGAGGCGCTGGGAAAGGGGCAGGCACAGGTGTGGATGGTGCTGGTGTCAGGCGGGGACCTGGACCGAAGGAAGACCGACAAGAGCAGGGCGCTGGAGGCCAAGCTGATGGTTCTGGAGGCCGAGGCGAAGCGGCTGATGGGCGAGAGCAAGAGGTTGCAGGGTAGACTGTACGAGTCCATTGGAAACGGTACGAGGCCACTTGAGCGAGGCTCAGGCTGAAGGAGAACTCACGCTTATGACAACAGTGAACGCTCGCAGCAACTTCCGACAGGAGGCAGCGGCAGCCTATCAGGAAGAGCAGGGCGCCCAAGCGCGGCAGGATGCGGAGGAACGAGAGCGGCGGCTCCGCGATGACTCTGAGCGGCTTCGGAGTCTCCTGAAGGAGAAACTTGACGTCACTATGGACAGCGGAACCAGCCCGTCCAGAGAGGTCCAGGTGGACGGAATCGTCTTCGTGACGGGTGTGACGGGCTTGGAAGACGGGTCAGGCCTCGAGGACCTCGATCTGCGGATCAAGGTGACCTGCGCCCGATGCGGTGAGGTGACCTACTCGAACCCCATCGACAGCATGGCGGACGTGGGGGCGGTACTGGAGGGCAAGAACTTATCCCCGCATGAATGCCCCGCATGAATGCCCCAAATGAATGCCCCAAAGCGAGACAGACTTGAGCACCATGCCGGAGGCAAGAAGAACGTCTCCGCGACCTTGAGATAAAATAATCCATCTGCACTTGACGAGACGCAAAACATATGGGTATAACTATATTGTAATGTTTAGCGAACAAGAGCAAGATGAACTGATCGACATGGAGACGCTGGAGCGGGTCGCGCCGATCATCCGCAACGCAGCCCACCCGATCCGGCTGCGCGTCCTGGACTACCTGCGCCAACAGGGCCGGCCCTGTACGGTCACGCAGATCACCGAGGCGGCGGGCGCCTCCCAGGCCATCGTCAGCCAGCAGCTTCGCATCCTCAAGGACCAGGGGGTGTTATCAGCACGGCGTGAGGGCAACTACGTCCTCTACGACGTAGCGGATCACAGTATTCTACTGCTGCTGGAGTGTATCCGCCAGCACCAGGCGGATCTGAATAAGTAGGGCAGACGTGAGTGGAGCAGACGGCGCGGCCAACTTCAGGAGCTTCATCACGGTCAGCGCAGTGGGTCGTTCCAAGACGTGCCTACTTTATCTCGCGTGTCTACTTTTCTGAGGAGTACGGGGCATGACAGTGTTATTGAAAAAGACGGATTTCGAGGATGGGGCACCCAAGATTCAGTCTGAAGCGCCCAAGGCATCGGTGCCCATTTCCAAACCGAGCTGGCCTCATCCAAAACCGACTTGGCCGCTCGTTGTCGTCGGTTTCCTCGTCTTGATCGCCGGTTCCCTGCTTCTGTGGCACAGGGTCCACCCGAACGGGACGGCGGTGCAGGACGCGGCCAAAAGCGTAGACACTCAGATTCGCTTACCGATCGCTGATATCCAGCGGATCGCCTGGACGCACACGCCCGCGCAATTCAAGGCGGCCGGCACGGTCACCCCCGAGTTGCAGGCAGCCCTGGCGACCAAGACGCTCGCCCGAGTCGTCGCCGTTGATGTGCATGAGGGCGACCGGGTAACAGCGGGGCAGCAGCTCGTCCGATTGGACCCGCGCGACCTCGATGCCGCAGTGGCGAAAGCGTCGGAGGGTCGCCGGTCCGCCGATGCCGCCTACCAGTCGGCGCTCGTCGCTTCCCGCATGGAGGACGCGCAAAGCAGCGCCCGGATCGCGGAGGCCCAGGCGCAAGCGGCCCGGCAGCAGGCAGGCCTTGCATCGGCAAAAGCGCAGCGCGACCTGGTGATGGCCGGGCCGCGCCCGCAGGAGCGCGCCCAGGCCGCGCAGGCGGTCGCGCTTGCCGGTGCCTCCCTCCTACTCGCCGGCAAGACGCTCGCCCGGATGAAGCCGCTCTTCCAGCAGGGGGCGATCACGGCCCAGCAGCTCGACGAGTACCAGAGCCGGTACGGCGTCGCCGAGGCGCAATACGAGAGTGTCAGGCAAGCGCAGAGTCAGGCCGAGGAGGGGAGCCGGGCGGAGGACAAGCGCGCCGCACAGAGCGGCATCCTGCTGGCGCAGGCGGCGCTGAACGAGGCTTGGGCGGGACTGAGGCAGGCGCAGGCGTCCGCGCTTCAGACCGCCATGCGTCGGCAGGATGTCCAGCGCGCGTCGGCGCAGATCGGCCAATCCCGCGCGGACTACGCGGCAGCGGTCGCGGGCCGCGACTACGCCACCATCCGTGCGCCGTTTGCCGGGGCGATCACGAGCCGGGATATCGATCCCGGCTCGATGGCGGGGCCGGGCGTCCCGCTCCTCAAGATCCAGGGCGGCGGCCTGCGGCTGTCGGTGCAGGTGCCGGAAAGCGCACTCAGCCGATCCCGCGTCGGGATGACGGTCCCGTTCGTGGTGGATGCGCTCGGCCCCAGCCCGGTTCGCGGCAGGATCATCAGCATCGCCCCGCAGGGCGACCCCACGAGCCATACATTCGTGGTGAAGGTCAGTCTGCCTTCGTCTCCGACCTTACGCTCCGGCATGTTCGGCCAGGCCCTCTTCCCCACGGGATCGGCGACGCAGATGCTCGTCCGCACGAGCGCCGTTTTCACCCGCGACGGCCTGCAATACGTCTACACCGTTGACGCGGCGAACAGGGCACACCTGCGCCTCATCACTACGGGAGATTCCGTGGGTGGCTCGACGCCGGTTCTCTCCGGCCTCGATGTTAACGACCGAGTTGTCTGCCGAAACTGGGACCGTCTCCAGGACGGGCAGGCGGTCGCGCTGGATGGGGGGTAACGCCATGCAGACCGAGAAAACCAGCAGCGCGGCGGATCGCGCACCTGGGGTGGCCGGAAAACTCGGAGTGGCCGGGAAAATCGCGTCCGTCATGATTCGGTCGAAGCTGACCCCGCTTCTGATCCTCGTCTCGCTCTTCCTCGGCGTCTTCGCCGTCATGCAGACCCCGCGCGAAGAGGAGCCGCAGATCATCGTCCCGATGATGGACGTCATGGTGTCCATGCCCGGCGCCTCGGCGGCAGAGGTCGCGCAGCGCGTGACGGGGCCTATGGAGAAACTGATCTGGGAGATCCCTGGCGTCGAGTACGTCTACTCGACCTCCAGCGCTGGCCAGTCCCTCGTGATCGTCCGCTACTACGTCGGGCAGGACCAGACCGCGAGCCTGGTCAAGCTGCGCGAAAAGCTGCAATCCCACTACGACATCATCCCGCCGGGGGCCTCCCAGCCGATCATCAAGCCCCGCTCCATAGACGATGTGCCGATCCTGGCGATCACGCTGCACAGCAGCCGCTATGACGGCTACGCGCTCCGGCTCCTCGCCCTGCGCGTCGAGGACCAGATCAAGCAGATCAATGATGTCTCCGAGACGACGGTCATCGGCGGACGGCGACGCGAGCTGTCCGTCCGCCTGGACGGGACGAAGCTCGCCGGGTACAGCCTGACGCCGGCGGACGTCGCGCAGGCGATCGACCGGGCCAACCAGCGCGCGCAGGTCGGCAGCTTCGCGCAGGGCCGCTCGGAAACGACGGTCAAGTCCGGTCAGTTTCTCCGCACTGCGGAGGCCGCCCGCTCTCTCGTCGTGGGCGGCCCGCCGGGCAAGCCGGTCTACCTCTCGGATGTCGCCCGCGTCAGCCTCAGCCCGGCGGAGCCCCACGATTACGTCTTCTACGGAGACGGGGCGGGCGCAGCGGGAAAAGCGGGAGTCCAGCCGGCCGTCACGATCTCGGTCGCCAAGCGGCCGGGAACGAACGCCGTCGCCATTGCCGACCGCGTCCTGCAAAAAGTGGACAGCCTCAAAGGCATGCTGATTCCGGGCGATGTCACCGTCACGGTGACGCGCAACTACGGCGAGACGGCGCTGGAGAAGTCAAACGACCTGCTGCTGCACATGCTGATCGCTGTCCTCTCGGTCACCTTCCTGATCGCCGTGACTCTCGGGCGGCGTGAATCGCTCGTGGTCGCCGTGGCGATCCCCGTGACACTCGCGCTCACCCTGCTCGTCTTTTACTTGATCGGCTACACGCTGAACCGCATCACGCTGTTCGCCCTCATCTTCTCCATCGGCATCCTGGTGGACGACGCAATCGTAGTGGTTGAGAACATCGTGCGGCACTACCGGATGCCGTCGGAGACCCCGAGGTCGCTCCTACAGACGACCATCGAGGCGGTAGACGAGGTGGGCAATCCCACGATCCTGGCGACCTTCGCCGTCATCGCCTCGATCCTGCCGCTCGCCTTTGTCGGCGGCCTAATGGGGCCGTACATGCGCCCGATCCCGATCGGTGCTTCAGCCGCGATGCTCTTTTCCCTGGCGATCGCGTTCACGATCACGCCCTACCTCGCCTCCCGGCTGCTGCGCGGGGAGGCGTCCGGGAGCCACGCGGGGTCGGGTCCCGGACAGCACCGCGAGGAGTGGACTGCTCGGCTCTACCGAAGGATGATGGCGCCGCTGTTCCGGTCCGCCTGGGCGCGCGCCGCCTTTTTCGGCGGGGTCGTCGTCCTGCTCCTCGCCTCGGTGGCGCTCCTCGGTGCGGGCCTGGTGACCGTCAAGATGCTGCCGTTTGACAACAAGAACGAGTTCCAGGTGATCGTGGACATGCCCTCCGGCACCTCGCTGGAACAGACGGCGGCGGCGACGCGGGCCATCGCGACCTATGTCGCTTCGGACCGTGACGTGCATGACTACGGGATGTATGTCGGCACGGCAAGCCCCTACAATTTCAACGGGCTTGTCCGACACTATTTCCTGCGCTCCGCCGGCTCCCAAGCGGACGTCCAGGTCAACCTAGTTGGGAAGGGCGAACGCGGGTCTCAGAGCCACGAGATCGTCAAGCGGCTGCGGCCCGGCATCGCCCGGATCGCACGCGAGTGGAACGCGCGGGTCAAGGTCGCCGAGGTGCCCCCCGGCCCGCCGGTGCTCGAAACGCTGGTCGCCGAAATCTACGGACCGACGCCGCAGGAGCGCCTCCAAGTGGCCGCCGAGGTCAAGCAGGTGTTTCAGACGACGGCCGGCGTGACCGATGTTGACTGGAACGTTGACGATGACCGGCCGGCGTTCGACTTCGAGGTGGACCAGCAGAAGGCGGCGCTCCTGGGCGTGGATGTCGCCGCAGTTAATCAGACCCTCAGCATCGCGCTGACCGGGGCGCAGGTGGGCCTGTCGCACGACGCAAATGCCCAGGAGGACGTGCCCATCACGCTCCGCCTGCCCCGCAGCGACCGCAGCAGCATCGCCGGCCTTGAACGTCTCTACGTTCCCACCCGCGGCGGGCGCTCGGTCCCCATCATGGAACTGGCCCGCCCAGTGCGCGTCGGCGCGGACAAGGCCATCTACCATAAGAACCTGATGCCGGTCGTCTACGTCACGGGAGACGTCACCGGTCACCAGGAAAGTCCGGTCTATGCCATCCTGGCGATGAACCGCGCCCTCGACAGGATACGGCTCAGTGACGGGTCAAAACTCAACGTTCTGAGCATCCACCCTCCGTTCACGACGGTTCAGCCGGCGATGAAATGGGACGGCGAGTGGTTCATTACCTACGAGGTCTTTCGCGACCTCGGCATCGCCTTCGCCGCGGTGCTGGTGCTGATCTATGTGCTGGTGGTGGCCTGGTTCCAGTCTTTCAAGACGCCGCTCGTCATCATGGCGCCGATCCCGATGACTCTGGTCGGCATCCTGCCGGCGCACGCGCTCCTGGGCGCTTACTTCACGGCGACCTCAATGATCGGGTTCATCGCCGGGGCCGGCATCATCGTCCGCAACTCGATCATCCTGGTGGACTTCATTCAGCTCCGGGTGCGCCAGGGCGTCCCGCTGGAGCAGGCGGCCATTGATGCGGGGGCGGCGCGCTTCCGGCCGATCCTTCTGACCGCCGCCGCCGTGATGGTCAGCTCGTTCGTGATCCTCTCCGACCCGGTGTTCCAGGGCCTCGCCATCTCGCTCCTGGCCGGTGCCATCGCGTCAACGCTGCTCTCGCTGCCAGCCGTGCCTCTCCTGTACTACCTGGCGCACCGCTCCGACCCGGCGAACACGCCGGACGAAGAGACATCCCTCGACGACGAGGCGGCTCACCTCTACCCGCTGAGTTCCTCTCAGCGCTGACGTTCCAGACAGGAAACGGATATGAAGGAAACGGATATGACTGTAGACCGCTATCTGCGCCTGATTGCCGGCGCGCTCATCATGGTGAGCGTCGCGCTCGGCCTGCTGGTCAACCTGTGGTGGCTGGCCTTCACCGCGTTCATCGGATTGAACCTGTTTCAGTCCGCATTTACCAACTGGTGCCCGATGATGGCGCTGCTGCATCACTTGGGCGTCCCGGATCGGCCGACTGAGCTGCCGCGCCCCACTCTTTGACGCCGCGCCCCACTCTCTATGATCGGTGAGAGCGGTTTCCTAGTTTGTAGACCCGCGTCGCGCCCATCTGCGCCAAATAAGGGGGCATCACAAGTAAAGAACCATTGCCTGGACTCGTTCCGATAATCCATCGCTTCGACACCCCTAAAACGTGCCCCGTTAAATTGTCCCGCCGCAGGGTTCCCCAGCACCCGAGCCTGAGTTCCTCTACTTCCAGATCGGAAGTAAAGGGAGCCGCCTGCCCAAAAGGACGGCCTATGGCTGTCCTTTTGTCTTGTTGAAAACAGAACCCCAGACGGGCGACAGAACAGCCGACACCCTTCATACTGAGTCTAGAGCCACAGACAGGGCACTCAATGGAAGGGGAAGGAGAGGACTATGTTCACCAACATCTTGCTTGCCTCGGACGGATCGGAGGGCGCGCTCAAGGCCGCCGTTGCCGCCGCGACCCTGGCGAGCAAACTCGCTGCGCGTCTGACCATTATCAACGTCTTCCAGCCCATCCCGGCCTACGGGCCTTTCCGGGAAGTCGTCAATTCCGACCTACACGAGCAGTACATCCGAGAACTGCAAGAACATGCGATCTCTCCTGCGGGCCGCGTCGTGGAGGACATGGGCGTGCCTTACCAGAGCCGCCGCGAAATCGGTTCTCCTCCTGTCGAGATTATCCGTGTGGCCGAGGCGGAAGGCTGTGACCTGATCGTGCTGGGCAGCCGAGGATTAAGCGACATCAAGGCGTTCCTGATCGGAAGCGTCTCCGACCGGGTTGCCCACCACGCCCACTGCCCCGTTCTTATCGTGAAGTGATTTGATCGCAAAGTAATCTGATCGCGAAGTGACTGTGAAGCGAGCTAAGATGCTCACTCCAACTGCCCACGAAAGAGTCGTTCAAGAAAGGACAGGTCAATGACACATCAAGTCAGGGATAAAACCGACGCGCAGATCCACCAAGACGTTTTCCAGGAGTTGCACTGGGACACTCACGTCGACGAGACCGAGGTGGGCGTTCAGGTAGGTCAGGGCGTCGTGACGCTGACCGGCATCGTCGGCAGCTATGCGAAGAAGCTGGCGGCGGCGGAGGCGGCGCACCGGGTCGCCGGGGTGCTTGATGTCGCCAATGACATTCAGGTCAAAGACCCTGACGGCCCGTTCCGCTTCGACACCCAGATCGCGCAGGCGGTCCGTCACGCGCTGGAATGGAACGCCCTGGTGCGGCAGGAAAGCGTCGAAACCACGGTCGAAGGGGGCTGGGTCATCCTGGAGGGTACCAGTCCGTGTATCGCCGACAGCCAGTACGCCGAATACGTTGTCGGCAACCTGGCAGGCGTGAAGGGTGTCATTAACAACATCCACGTCTCACCCGTTCAAGGCGACACGGAAGAAATCCGCCGCTCCATCGAGGCGGCGCTGGGGCGGCGGGCTGAACGCCAGTTCCGCCGAATCCGGCACGAATCTGACGGCATCCAGGTCCAGGTCATGGACGGTCGGGTTTTGCTGTCCGGTGAAGTCCAGACGTGGTGCGAGAAAAAGGCAGTACTCGGTGTCGCCGGGCATGCCCTCGGCATCCATGCCGTTGAGGATCACCTGCTGATTAAGCCCGTCCTGTAGACTGATTTCTCTAGACCTACCCTGTCGGCTTCCCGGAATGGGAAAACGCCAGAACGAGAGAAGATGTGCAGGAAGAGGAGGGACGAATGGAACCGATTTTCAACTTCTTCGCCCAGACGGTCGGCTGGCTGGAGGGCGAGATCGCTTTCGGTAGTGACGGCCGTCCTGTAGCGTTCATCCACGGGGGGGCCGTCTTTGTCGCCAAGAGCGGCCACTACCTCGGCCAGTTCGACGACGGCGTGTTCCGCGACCGTTTAGGCTGCATCGTGGCCTTCCTTCAGCGGACGCGGTGGTTCACCTGCCTCACGACATCGCCTGGCACGCCGACAGTGCCGAGCATCCAGTCCCGTGCGGTGCCAGGCCGCGCCCATCTGCCCGCCGATCCGCCACACCGCGCTGAACCCCTGCTCAATGACTCCAGTCTGAGTTGGGACCGCTTCGTGACGGGATGCGAGGCGCAGTGGCCTTGGGAGACACGCTGCTGATGCCCGATCTTATGATGCTCACTCTAGTTATCAACCACTGCATCATGGCAACGTGTCCCGACAAGCAGTTGGTTGGAGGCACACGATGCGAACGTCCATAGGCCCCTCCGCCGAAGAGGCCGCCTCCCGGTTCGTCGCCGGCCACGCGGCCCCTGCCGGCACATACCGTCTGGTGGAGACGGGCCGGGAAGTCCGGCTAGACTTGGAAGACGTCCTGCCTGCCACTTGCGACGGGTATGCCGCTCTTTATTCGCCGCCCCATGACCTGGATGGATAAGGGCTATTTGAAAAAGGAACATGCCTAATGCATTATTCCCCTGTGTTCTGCGAGCAATGCGCCAAAACCGGAGAGCACGCTCCGGCCGAATACATCTACCAGCCCGAGGAGACCAGCCTGGCGGGGCCGCTGCTGGGAGACCCGGACGCCTAGCCGCCCCATGTCAGCAGTCGCCGACTGTTATGCCAGGAACACTACGCGCGGCTGCCGGCGGACAGCCGGCTGGATTACGTCCCCGCCGCGGATCACCTCGGGCACCTGGGGGAGATGGGAAGGACCATGCCATGAGCATCTATTTCTTCGAGACAAACGACGCCGAACAAGCCTACCTCACCGAGCGCCTGCCAGGCGAGACCCTGCACTTCCGAGAGGGGCCGCTGACCACCGCCGCCCAAGCACGGGAGATTTCCGATGCCGAGATCGTCTCACCCTTCGTCCACTCCCGCCTGAGCGCCGACGTCATCGAGAGCCTGCCCGACCTCAAGATGATCGCCACCCGCTCCACCGGCTTCGACCACATCAACGCCCCCGACGCCGCCTCGCGCGGCATCCCCGTCTGCAACGTGCCCACCTACGGCGAGAACACCGTCGCCGAGCACACCTTCGCCCTGATCCTAGCCCTGTCGCGCAACCTGCACAAAGCCTGCGTCCGCACCGTCGCGGGCAACTTCTCGCTGGACGGGCTGCGAGGCTTCGACCTCAAAGGCAAGACGCTGGGGGTCGTGGGCGTGGGGCACGTCGGCGAGTACGTGATGCGGATCGCGCGGGGCTTCGGGATGCACCTGCTGGCGTATGATCCGGTGCAGGACATGACCAAGGCGGACCACTTCGACTTCACCTACACGACTTTGGAGGATCTGCTGGGCCGCTCAGACATCGTGACGCTGCACGCGCCCGCCGAGGCGGGGACGCGGCATCTGATCGGGGCGCACAACATCGGTCAGTTCAAGCGGGGGGCGCTGCTGATCAACACGGCGCGGGGGGAGCTTGTGGACACGGAGGCGCTGCTGTGCGCCTTGGATGCGGGCCTCCTCTCGGGGGCGGGCCTGGACGTTCTGGAAGGCGAGGCGGTGTTCTCGGAGGAGAAGCAGCTTCTGTTGAACCCGAACGCGAGCGAGGAGAGCCTGAAGCAAGCCCTGCGGAACTGGTCTTTGCTTCAGCGTTCCGACATGGTGATCACGCCGCACATCGCGTTCGACAGCGCGGAGGCGGTGGAGCGCATCCTGGACACGACGGTCGCCAACATCCAGGCGTTCCGCAAGGGCAAGCCGCAGAACCGCGTGCATGACTGATGCCGAGGCAGAGTCTCAGGCCGGGCCGGGAAACTATACACGGGAAACCATACAGGTGCCGCAGACCCTTCACGTCGAGAAGCACTTCACTTCCACCGAAGTCGTCCGGGATATCGTCATCGGCATGTCGAACGGCCTGACCTTCCCCTTCGCCCTCGCTGCCGGACTGACCGGCGTCGTCGCCGCCTCGCACATCATCGTCACGGCGGGGCTGGCCGAGGTCGCCGCCGGCTCCATCGCCATGGGATTGGGCGGCTACCTGGCGGCCCGAGGCGACGCGGAGCATTATGCCAATGAGCGCAAGCGGGAGCAGCATGAGGTCCAGGCTCTGCCGGACAAGGAGGCGGCTGAGGTCGCCGCCGTCTTCCACGGCTACAGCCTGACGACCGAGCAGAGCGCCCCGCTCGTCGCGGCCTTGCAGGCGAATCCCGAGGCTTATCCGGGGTGATCATCGTGCTGATGTAGGCGGGCGGGGAAGCGCTGGAGAGCTACAGTCTTGGGCGTGCCTCCTCCTCGCTCGACCAGTTGCTGGCCCGTGCGCCCCGGATGGCTCACAGAAAGACCGGCGGAGAACTGGCCGAGGTCGAAGTGGTATCGGCGCGGCCGGGTGACACGCTCGTGGTGCGCCCCGGCGACCTGATCCCGGTGGACGGGACCCTGCTGTCCGCGCAGGCCGACGTGGACGAGTCGGCCCTGACCGGGGAGCTGATCTCT
>JANLUQ010000058.1:0-7826 GCA_031363565.1 Armatimonadota bacterium
GGAGGAAGCCCAGCCTCCCTGATATGCCTTGTACTCCGTACACATCGGGGCGACCGTGACCTTGACATCCACCAGGTCCCCGCGCGGCTCAGGATCGGGCTGCTCCGTCAGGCGCACCTGACGCGGCCCGGTGATTTCTACCACCTGCATCGATTTTGTTTTCTCCACCGGGGCTGTGGAAAGCCCCCGCATCGGCTTACTCCCCTACCTCGTACCACAGCGTCTTGAACTGCGGGCCGACGGTGAACGTCAGGCTGCCGTTCGCGAAGGTCGCGGGCACATCCCCCACCCGCTTTCCCGTCCCGTCCAGCGCCCAGACGTGGCGGGCGTCGCGCGTTTTGAGCGTCACCATGGCTGGGATGCCCTCAGCGACGGTCGGCCCGTGGCCCCATTTGTCACCGACGCTAGTACGGCCCGCGTTCCAGCCCATATCCTGATTCTCCACCTTGCCTACCAGCGTCAGGAGCAGACGGCGGGACTCGGCCAGCGGCTTCTGGTCCATCGCCGTCAGCGTCGCGGCGGCGAAGTTGTTGCCGAAGGCGGGGAACGTGAGTGTGTTCTGCCCCAGCGTCACGGTCTGGCCGCCGACGTAGCCAGTGACGGATTGGGCATCTGCCGAGTTTGCCATATACATCCCGCCGGAAGGCGATTTGACCAAGCGAATGGAAGACGGGGCCATCCGGCCCAGCACGGCAGTCATGGCTTGGGCATGTGCAGCAGCCATTGTCTTGACCGCCATGCGCTGCGAAAACAGGGGTGAGCCTTGTGCCTTCCAGACCGCGCCTATGCTGCTGTCCTGGGGCGTCGGTGTCGGCAGCAGTAAGGTCAGGGGGTCATCCGCAGGGGCGATCTCCCCCGCCCGAAAGATCAGGGCCGCCGCTGGGAGGAACGCGGTCTTGGCCGGGTCGCTGGTGATGCCGAAGTAGCCATTGATCTTGTCGTTCGGCGCCCCCGTGCCGTAGTCGCCGTAGTCGAACAGGTAGATCATGTCCCAGTCTTGAAAGGCAGCGAAGGTCGCGAGTTCCGGCAGGGTCTCGGCACGGTAATCGTTGGGCGCGGGGTGGTTGTACTCGGAGACGCTGTACGGCTTGCCCGCCACGCGGTACTCGGCAAGGCCCTGAAGCGTGCCGCCCTTGCCGCCCGCCAGGTCGGTCACCATGGCGGTGTTGGGCATGGTCCAGTCGCTCGCATCCCAGGCCTTGTGTGGGAAAGAAGGGTGCTGCCAGTAGGCGTGGTTGTCGGCGAAGTCCATGTTCGCCTCGCGGGTCAGGCTGGTCAGGCCGCCGTAACCCATCTGGGAGCAGAGGACGTTCGCCCGAACGTGCAGGTCGCTCTTGAGGTAGAGGCGCATTTCCTCGGCATAGGAGCGTTCGGTGTCGGCAAGAAACGCGATCCAATCGTCGTGCTGCGCCTTGAGGCCGGACGTCGGGATGTTCACGGTCTTTGTCGTCAGAGATTGGCCGGACGGGAGACCCGCGCCCTCGGCACCAGGGTGGATTTGCAGACCCTCAATCCAGACGGTGCCGGTCTGCCCGCCCAGGGTGAAGGCGATCCGGGCGTGATTGGGAACCGTATCATGGGCGGTGAAGACATAATGAAAGGTCTTCCAGTCGGTCGTCAAGGCGGCATCCGCTGTCAGGCCGACGTTATGCCAGTCGGCCTGATCGAGACTCGTGCCCAGCGGCATCAGACGGTCTTTGTCTGCTTTGGCGCGGAACGAGACCGTGTAGGTAGTGCCATCGGTCAGGTTCAGCCCGACTTGATGCGTCTGGACGTGCCAGTCCGTACCATCAGTCTGGGCGATTACGGCCTGGATGCCTGGCGCGAGGCGTGGAGCGGGTCGGCCTTCCATAACGCCAGCGATATTGGAGAAAGGCGCTATAGTGGCCTGTGAGGTTCCTTGGTGTTCAGCCGACCACTTCGAGTCACTGCTCAACAGACCGGGGCCGGTGGGCGTCAGGCCCGCCGTCCACGCGGCTTGGACTTTGGCGTCCGTGCCGTACTTCTTGGTCAGCCAGCCGTTCCAGAAGCCGACCAACTCGCCCCGAAACGGCTCCGGCAGGGTGTCCAGCCCTTCCCCGAGCGGCCCCCAATTGCTGACCAGCGAGTTCTCGTTGTTGATCTCGACCACGGCGACGGCGGGGTCCTGGGCATAGGACAAATGCGTGTAGGGGTTGACGTGGGTGAGCAAATCATGGGCGTAGTTCTTCTGAAGCTGAATCATGCGGCGGTCGAACTCGTCCACACGCTTGTCAAAGTCGGGGATCAGGCTGACGCTTGCCGGGAAGCCATCAGCCTCGGAGAACTGGCGGGAGACGTGCAGGTTGATGTTGGAGTAGACGCCGTTCTTCTTGAGCTGGGCAACAAGATAGTCAAGTTTGTCAAGCTGGATGGCACTCAGGTGCTGGCGGTCCTCGAAGCTGTAGTCCCAGATGCTGGCGTTTTGGCCCCAATTGCTATTGTCCATGTGGTGCAGTCGGACCAGGTTAATGCCTAGCTTGGCGATGCGGGCGGCCACCTTGACGGCGTCGGCGTGGGAGGGGAAGGCGGATTTAGCGGCGAAGTTAGTGCCGAGGAACCGGACGCGCTTCCCTGTTTTGCTTTCGACGAAATGCCCATTCTCCGACACGATATAGCCGTTGACGCCGGCAGGTTTGGCGTTCAGGAACGAGACATCGGTGATCGTTCCCGGTGCGGCATCATCCCACGGCAGGACAAAGGGGAACATCACGGGCGGGGTGGCGCTCGGCGATGCGGTCGTTGGGGCGGCGGGCACCTGCGCCCAGGCCGCACTAGCCAGAGACAGCAGCATCCCGGCGAGAGTGAAAAGAGTCTTGTTCATGGGAAGATGCTTTCGGAGACGGATTGCGAGTATTGCTTTGCCTCTATTGTAGCATACTTGTCACACAAGCCTGCTGACTTGCAGGAACAGCAGGGTACAATGACGGCAGACTTCTCCCTGCGAAAGATATCCTCATGGCAACTCCCACGACCACGCCGCCGGCGAGCGGCAAGCCCAGGCAGCCGGCGGAGGCGAAAAGAGTGGAGGCGACTGCTCTCCCCGCGCCCCACAAGTACGACAGCGCCTTGGGGCGGCTGCGGCGCGTCATCTTCGGGCGCGCGCTGCCCACCTCGGGGGCGGGCCACCAGAAGCTGCCGGTCTTCCTGGCCCTGCCGATCTTCTCCTCCGACGCGCTCTCGTCGAACGCCTACGCGACCGAGGCCATCTTGTCGGTCCTGCTCGGGTCGGCGATTCTGACGAGTAACCTACACTTCGCCCTGCCCATCGGGTTCGGCATCTGCGCCCTGCTGATCGTCGTCGTGCTGTCCTACCGGCAGGTCATCTTCGCCTATCCCGGCGGCGGCGGGGCCTACCCAGTCTCGCGCGATAACCTGGGGACGGTGCCCTCCCTGGTGGCGGCGGCGTCCCTGCTGGTGGACTACGTCCTGACCGTGGCGACCTCGGTGGCGGCGGGCGTGGCGGCGATTATCACGGCCGTTCCCTCGCTGCATGAGCACCTTGTCTTGATGTGCATTTTGGGCGTTCTGGTCGTGGCGATCCTGAACCTGCGCGGCGTCCGCGAGGCCGGCTGGACGTTCGCTGGGCCGGCTTACCTGTTCATCTTCTCCATTCTCGCCACCGTCGTGGCGGGGATCATCGGGCTGGCGATCCATGCCCCGCACATCGCTGAAGCGCAGCGTCTGGGGGACAGCTACGCCGCCTCCAAAGCCGGGCTGGCGACGGTGGGCCTGTACCTAGTCCTGCGCGGCTTTTCGCAGGGGTGTACCGCCCTGACCGGCGTGGAGGCCATCTCCAACACGACCCCGCTGTTCAAAGAACCGAGCGATAAGAATGCCGCGCTCACGACGGTCTGGATGGGCGGCCTGGCCGTCGTGATGTTCCTCGGCCTGACCTATCTAACGGTAAGGTTCGGCATCCACTCCCACCTCGACGCGACCCAGAACGACTATCAGAGCGTCGTCGGCCAGGTGGCGAACACGGCCTGGCCGCCCGCCCTGCACTTCATGTTCTATGTCGTCCAGTATTCCACTGCCATCATCCTGGTGATCGCCGCGAATGCCGCCTTCGCGGGCTTCCCGCAGCTCGCCTCCATGCTGGCGCGGGACAGCTTCCTGCCCCGGCAGCTCGCCAACATCGGCGACCGACTCTCGTACTCCAACGGCATCATCCTGCTGTCCATCGCGGCCATCGCCTTGATCGTGATATTTAAAGGCATCGTGGACGCCCTGCTGTCTTTGTATGCCATCGGCGTATTTACCTCGTTCACCCTGGCCCAGATCGGCATGGTGCGCCACTGGCTCCGGGAGAGGCACCCGGGCTGGCAGGTCTCGCTGGCCTTCAACGCTCTGGGCGCGGTGGCGACCGGCGCAGTGACCATCATCATCGCCGTCTCCAAGTTCGCCGACGGCGACATCATCAGTCCGCACCTCCACTTCGGGCGCTATTACCCGCACTACGGCGCGTGGCTGGTGATCGTACTTGTGCCGCTGATGGTCGTGTTCTTCCAGCGCATCCGCTGGCACTACGACGAGGTGCGCGACGAGCTGGCTCTGGAGCAGGCGCCTGTCACCGTGCCGACCCATAACACCGTCCTGGTGCTGGTTTCGCGCTTGCACCGGGGCATCCTGGATGCCCTGAACTACGCGCGCCTGACCAGCGATGATGTCCGCGCGGTCTACATCGAGACGGACCCGGACAAGACGGCGGCGATGAAGGCGGACTGGAACACGCATGTCCCGGACATCCCCCTGGTCATTATGGAGTCGCCCTACCGGTCCCTCGTCGGCCCGCTCCTGCGCTACCTCGATGCCGTCCAGAAGGAGCGTGGCGACGACGTGATCACCATCGTCATCCCCGAGATGGTCTCACGCCGGCTGTGGCATCACCTCCTGCACAACCAGGCCGGGCCACTGCTGAAGCTGGCCCTGCTGAACCGTCGGGACGTGATCGTGACAAACGTCCGGTACTTCCTGGAGCATTAGGAGAAATCAAATGACAATTACTCTGACACCCGAACTGGAGGGCGCCCTCGCGCGGCGCGCGGCGCGGCAGGGTACGACTCCCGAACTGCTGGCCCTCCACGATCTTCAGGAGCTATACAAAGAGGAAAGAGAAAGTGAGCAGTTCGCGGGCAAAACTCTGGCCGACGTGCTGGCCGGGCGCATCGGGACGATCCGAAGCAGTGAACACACCGGCGTACCGACCTCGTATCTTTCCGAAAGCGAGGGAGAAGACTTTGCCGACCATCTGGCTGAGAAACGCCGCCAGGGACGGCTCTAAAGCCAGTCCGAGGTATCTATGACGCTCACCGACACCGGTCCTCTCGTCGCTCTGGTTGATGAAGACGACGCGCATCATGCCGCCTGCGCGCTTGTCCTGCCAGCCCTCTCGCCGCCGATGGTGACGCTCTGGCCGTGCTTCACGGAGGCCATGCACCTGCTGAACCGCGCCGGGGGTTACAGGGCGCAGGAGGAACTTTGGGGCTATGTGACGCAGGGCGCACTTAGGATTCGCGACAGCGCCCCGGAGGAACAGGCCCGGATGCACGAGTTGATGGCTAAGTACCGCGACACGCCGATGGACCTGGCCGACGCCGCCCTGGTGGCTGCGGCAGAGGCCCTGGAGGCAACGCGAGTTTTCAGCATTGACAGCGACTTCTACGTCTACCGCCTGGCAGACGGGGGTGCCCTGGAAGTTCTACCAGGGCCGGGGCCGCCGGCAAAGGAGCGACGCTAAGTGGCAGCGCACAGCAAGGGCGAACAAACAGAGGCAACGAAGGCTTCGGGGGCGGTCTAGCCCCACCGCCGACTTGTCCGCCCGTCGCAGCGGTGTCACCGCGCCGCTTGCTCCTGCCTCCGTACATGGCATTGCCTCAGATGCCGAAGGGATTCGGCGCGCCGGGGTGGGCCAAATCCGCTTTCACCAATGCTGTGCTCATGTTCGTCGCGTTGGATTTAAGACACCATGCCCTACTCACGGGTCAAATGCTGGTCGGCCTATCCATTGCCTTCCATAGCCCTTTTTACAATGGTGCGTTGGGCTATTCGGGCCGTGGGTCGCTTTGTAGCCCGCAAGATTGGCGAAGCCCCTCTAGAGATGCCTTGGTTTCCTTTGCCGAGATATTACATATCTTTGGGTGGCGTGGGGATGAGTTTTGTTCCAGCATCCGCGTTCTGGATTTGGGGCCAGTTTTACCTCTTTCGGGGCATGGAGGCGTCAGTTGGTAGAGCGGTTCTCACGGTTCAAGCGATTTGGTTGCTTTTGGGTTGCGTAGTGGCGATCGTGAATGGAGTCGGTCAATGGTTGCGGGAGCGGCGCACGCCGCATAGAGAGGGACCGGAATGATATACCAGGGTACTCTGCGGAAGGTGGGGGCATGGCTGGCTCCGGGAGCAGTCCTTATGGGCATGTCGGCAATGAACGCGGCGGCGGCCCCCGTTACGCTGACGGTCGAGTCGGATAAGATCGTCCGGCATGGGGCGGACCACTTCGTCGGCGTCAACCTCAACTATGTCCGGGACTCAGATGCGAACCGGCCCCATGCACGCCCACTAGACACTGCATTGCTGGATCTGGGAACGCGCTGGCTGCGCTATCCCGGCGGCGAGAAGTCCGATTTCTACCTCTGGGCGCAGCCGCCTTACGACACGCCGCACCCGGTCTCGCTCGGCTACTACGGCACGGTGGCCGGGCAGCGCATGGACTTCGATGCCTACATCGCCCACTGCCGGGCGGTCCATGCGGAGCCGTATGTCGTGGTCGGTTACACCACCGAGAAGCAGGCGGGGCGGACGGAGGCGCAGTGGGCCGAGAGCGCGGCGGCCTGGGTGCGCTATTCCAACATCAAGAAGAAGTACGGCGTCCATTACTGGGAGATCGGCAATGAGAACTGGAACAACCACAAAGGGACTCCCGAAGAGCTGGCCCAAGTCGTCGTCCGCTTCTCGCGGGCGATGAAGGCTGCGGACCCGACCGTCCATCTGGGGTCAAGTGGGAACGGGCAGGGCTGGTGGGCCAAGTTCCTACCGATTGCGGCCCCGGCCCTGGACTTCATCAGCCTCAGCCTCTACAACTGCTGGGACTGGAAGAGCTATGACCATTTCGTCCAGCACCCGGACGAGGATACCATCGGGGACGTGGAGACGGCTTTGAAGGCGATTGACACGGACGCCCCACCCGCCGATCGAGGGCGGCTCAAGGTGGTCGTCGCCGAGACCAATTCCAAGGACTATTCGGATGGGGGCTGGCCCGGCACGAACACCTTGGGGCATGTCCTGGTGACGTTCGACACGCTGGGGCGCGTCATGGCCCAGCCGCGCGTCCTGGCCGCGATGGTGTGGACGACGCGCTGGATGGACGACGGCGAGGCCAAAAACAGCCAGTGGTACGCGCTCGGTCCCGGCAACGAGACCCGGCCCACCGGGCGGGCCATCGCCCTCTGGGGCCAGTTCGTTCAGAGCGAGATGCTGGCCGTCTCGGGTGGAAACGGGTCCGTGTCCGGCTATGCCAGCCGCTCGACCGATGGGCGGACGCTGACTGTTTGGGTGCTCAACCGGGGGCTCGCCCCGGTGGACGATATCCGTATCGCCCTCCACTCGCTCCGATCTTACAGCCGGGCAACGGTCTCCCAGCTTTCCGGCACCGGCCCGGACGACCCGGCCCCAACTTGGGGACCGCTTCAGACACGCACTGTACAGGGCGGGGCGGTTTCGGGCCTGTCCTGCCCCGGCATCTCGGTCACGGTGCTGGTGCTAAAGGCAGCGGGGGCGAAGATGCGGGTGGCGGGCGAAGGAAGCGCGGACCA
>JANLUQ010000069.1:0-9353 GCA_031363565.1 Armatimonadota bacterium
GGCTCTAAGAACCGGCGGTGAGAGTCGTCGTATAGGTTAGGCTGAGAAAGCGCAAAGCGGCCCGGTGCATCTGCACCGGGCCGCTTCGTTGTTTCCGACTACTTCTTGACGATGTACTCGGTCTTGCTCTTGTCGAAGCCCTCTGGCTCCTTCTTGGCGTCGAAAGTCCAGCGGCCCGCGCGCGGGTGGAAGGCCGAGTAGCCGCTCAGGATGCTCGCCAGCAGGCGGCGGGGGGTGCGGCGGACGAAGTTCACCTCGGTCAGCAGGGTCAGGAACGAGGTGCCCTTGCGGTAGTGGTCCAGGATGCGCCGGACGATGTCGTAGGTAGAGATTGCCGCCCCTGACTCGACCTCGGTGTGGAACTCCAGCAGCTCCTCCATGCGGGGCGGGGTGACGAAGACGCCGGGGTCACTCTCGTTCTGGTCCACGAACTTGAACTCGTCCGGCTTGTCCGTCTTCTCTAGATAGACGACCGCGCCAGATTCGGCGGCAATCTCGCTGTAGAGGTCAAACAGGCCATAGACGAGCTGGACATCAGCGTCCACATAGACCGGGTAGCCTGTCCCTGCACTATCGCGCACGGTCAGCTCGACGATGTTCGGCTCGGCGGGGAAGAAGCCGGGTGGGACCTGCGCCAAAGGGAATGTGCCGATCTCTTTGTGGTGGGCTTTCAGGACCAGGCGCAGGCGCGAGGCCTCCGCCGTCGCCCCTTCCGCCCAGCGAGTCGCCCCGACGGGTTCCTGGTCGTTTACGTCCTGGGCGACCGGGTCCAGGATCTCCGCCTGCAAGCCGTCCTCCAAGCCCTCGTCGGCCAGCATCTGGTCCAGGATCTCGCCGTCTGCCGTCTCGAAGCGCGGCAGGGTGGGGAAGGTGAGCGACTCGGGGATCTGCCCGATATAAAGCGGCAGCGAGTCGGGCGCGCGGAAATGGTCCGCGCCAACCCAGAGGTACTGATCGGGATGGGCGCGTAGGTACTCGGTCAGCGTCTCGGCGTCGGCGGCGAAGGTGCGGCTGCCGGGGCGGATCTCGAAAACATGCGTGAGCAGATCGCCCACCGGCACAGTCTCCTCGCGGCCCTCGAAGTAGGAGGCCAGCTCCTCGGCATCCTCATCGGTAACTTCCAGCGGCTTCGCGACCACCTCGACGACGATGGCGGCCTCGATTATCGGCTCCTCCACCGGGTTCTCGGCGGCCTGGGCTGCCAATGTGCGCCAGACGGTCCGCAGCGGCTCCAGAGCCTCGCGCAGCAGCCAGCGATGGTCGGGCAGGGCCAGGAAGGTCTCGCGGTCGGTCGCCACGGCGTCATACAGGGCCACACCGTCGAAGTCCTCGCCCATGGCCTT
The DNA here is from genome assembly GCA_031363565.1 of Armatimonadota bacterium. Classification (GTDB taxonomy): domain Bacteria; phylum Armatimonadota; class Armatimonadia; order Armatimonadales; family Capsulimonadaceae; genus JANXMY01. The sequence goes on from JANLUQ010000069.1 coordinate 1,344, forward strand.
CCAGGCGAAATACTGAACGACCCGGTTATCCACCGGCTGGCCCTTGCCCGCCGTGAGGATCGCCAGGGCCGCCCCAGTCGGATTGTCGGTCCAGTCCAGCCCCTTGGCGGCAGACTGGAACGGGGCCAGCTTTTCGGCGCTGAGGTAGTTGTAAAACAGCAGGTCGGCCTCACGCTCCGAGATCAGGTCGAGCAGCCATGACCGCAGGCCATAGGCCAGCCCGCCTGCGATGGGGAAGAAGGGAGTGCCGCGCAGCAGGCGCGGGGCGACCTCGGCATAATACTCCTTGACGCGCCCAGTGATCTGGGCCAGCTCGCCGGCCACCTCATTGATCGGGATGGGCGCCCCATAGTGGGAAATCACTTCGCTCAGAATGTGCTCCAGTGGCCGGGTCTTGTCCAGATAGCGGCTCGTGACATCCCAGCGGCGGTCCACAGGGACGAAGCGCCGCGCATCGGCTGCCATCTGCTGCCGGGCCAGGGCCGGAGTCACAATGTCGTCACCGACCTCGCGGGCGACCTCGCCGACGCGGGCCGGCTCGCCCAGGCGGACCAAGGCGCGGTGCAGCAGGGTCGTCAAAGTCTCCTGGGCAAGCGCCTGGGTCGGGTCCGCGCCGGGGACGGTCTTCTTGGCGGTGGGTTTCTTGTCAGTTCGGGTGGTCGCCATATGGTCTCCTTGTGGATACGAAAGTGAAAGACGAGGGAAAAGTCTTGCGGCGGCTAGGCGGGAATGGCGTATAGGTCGTAAGGCTCGGCCTCCACGACGCGGGCCGTGACCCGCGTGCCGGGGGAGACGTCACAGCCGCGCACAATCACCGTGCCGTCTATCTCGGGGGCATCGCGGAAGGAGCGGCCTATGGCATCCGTCCGTTCGTTCTCGGTGCGCTGCGACTCGACCAGCACGTCCAGTGTACGCCCGAGCCATTTCTGGTTGTTCGCCAGGCTGAGGGGCTGCTGCGCGGCCATCAGGGCATCCCGGCGGGCACGCATCACCTTTGGCGGGACGGCATCGGGCAGGTCGAAGGCGGGCGTGTCTTCTTCGGCGGAGTAGGTGAAGACGCCCACGCGGTCGAAACGCATCTCCCGGACGAAGTCCAGCAGGTTTTCAAACTGCCCGTCCGTCTCACCAGGGAAGCCGACCAGGAACGTCGTCCGCAAAGCAATATCGGGAAGGGTCTCGCGAATCTTCCCGAAGAGACGCTTGTACTGCTCCACCGACCCACCGCGCTTCATGGCTTTCAGCATTCCGTCGTCGCCGTGCTGCAAAGGCATGTCAATATAGGGAATCACCTGCGGCAAGTCGCGCAGGGCGTCAAGGAGGGGCTGACGGACCATCGTCGGATAGCAGTAGAGCAGGCGCAGCCACTTGATGCCCTCCACCTCGGCCAGTGCCCGCAGCAGTTCCGGCAGGGCAAGCCGCCCGTACAGGTCCATGCCGTAGGCGGTCGTGTCCTGCGCGACCAGGTTAAGTTCTTGGGCACCCGAGGCGGCAAGCTGCCGCGCCTCCTGAACCAGCCGCTCGATCGGCTTGGACCGGTGCTTGCCTCGGATGCCCGGAATCGCACAGAACGTGCAGGTGTGGTCACATCCCTCGGAGATCTTGAGGTACGCCGTCCACGGCGTCGCCGTGGCGCGCAGACGGGTCTGGGGAATGAGAGGATACTTGTCGGCGACCTGCTCCACCAGATTGATCTGACGGGGCCGCGTCCCGAACACGACGCTGCCGATCAAGGGCGCGCTCTCGATCCCCAGAAACGCATCCACTTCGGGAATCTCACGCGCCAAATCGGCCCCGTAGCGCTGGGCAAGACAGCCGGTGACGATCACCTTGGACACCTGTCCGCGCCCCTTGCGCTTGACGGCGTCCAGGATGGCCGCAATGCTTTCTTCCTTTGCTGGCCCGATGAACCCGCAGGTGTTGACGATCAGCACATCTGCGTCGTTCTTGTCCGCCACGAACTGCACCGCCTGGCCATCCAGCCCGGCCAATGCGCCCAGCATCTCTTCGCCGTCCACCTGGTTTTTCGCGCAGCCAAGCTGCACCAGACCCACTTTGGTCGCCAAATTCCCAACTTCCTATGCACTAAACAACGCAAAAGCACAAAAATTGCCGATTTAGTATACCCGGAAAAGGAGGAAATAGTCAATCAAACAGTGAGGGCCGCGTTTGCCGTGTTTTCATTTGTCCACCCGCACCCCATCTCATACGTCTACTCTGTGCGGAGGACGCCCCACCCGACGCCGAAGGCCAGCACATCCTCTGCTGCCCCCCAAACAGGGTCTGGGACAGCCGTCTTCTGCCCCAGTGTCCGCCGCAGGTGGTAAAACCCGTAAGCGCCCGCGACGGCAGCGACCACGCCGATAACCATCCCTACATCGGTGCGTTTCCCCTCAGCACCACATAGGGCCACCCCGCATACCCCGCCCGACACCATCCGCGCGATCAGCGGTGCAGGAGCGACCCGCGAGGGCATCATCGGCAGCTTGTCGCCGACGATCTCCCCGGCCGCCAGGAGCTTCGTGACGCTCGCTGCCCTGGCAGTCCCCAGCCAGCGCAGCGGCGACTGTTCCAGAGCGGGCGACTTGGCGCGCGCCAAATGATCGCTCACCAGCGCGGGCGCTCCCATGGTCCGCATCCCGGCAATGACGCCCAGGCAGGCGGCTTGGAGGTAGGTGTTAGGCATCAGTGTTCTTTCCTAGTATCGTAAGTTTGCATCCCAACCGTACAACAGCCATTGTACCGCTTTCGACCTTGACTTTTCTGTATAGCTTCTTGTTATGGCCGGTATAGCCTAATTGTCACCCGAGTTTGCCCGTTTTCCTCGCTTTCAACTTGACAGCGGAACCCTTTTACGCCCATACTGATTATTCAAATAGCGACAATTATTGACTCCGAGCAAACGGATTTAGAAGCGGGACGTGGACGTGAATCAAGTGGACTCTAGTGACATCTTTGACGTGGCAATCATCGGCGGAGGGCCGGTGGGGCAGTACGCCGCCTATTACGCGGGCCTGCGCGGCATGAAAACGAAGGTCATTGACAGCCTGCCGCAGCTCGGCGGTCAGCTCGCGGCGTTGTACCCAGAGAAGTACATCTTCGACGTGGCCGGATACGCCAAAGTCTACGCGCGGGACCTAGTGGAGAACCTGACCGAGCAGATGATGCAGTACGGGCCGACCCTGGCGCTCGATGAGAAGGTCTCCACCCTCACGTCGGAGGACGGCCTGGTCACGATGGGGACCGAGAAGGGCCACACGCACTACGCCAAATCTGTTATCATTGCCGCTGGGGTTGGGGCCTTCATGCCCCGTAAGATCGCGCAGGCGGGTCTGGACGAGCTGGAAGGGCGCGGCCTGCACTACTTCGTCACCGACAAGAGCATCCTCGCCGGGAAGCGTCTGCTGGTCGTCGGCGGTGGTGACAGCGCCTTTGACTGGACTTTGAACCTGTACGATTCGGCCCAAAGCATCATGCAGATTCACCGCTCGGACAAGTACAAGGCCCACGAGGACACCATCCAGAAGGTCATGGCGTTGCCCATCGAGTTCAAGACCTTCCATGAGGTCAAGCAGGTGCATGGCGAGGAGCACGTCGAGGGTGTGACGATCTTCGACAACCGCACCAAGGAAGAGTTCTACTACCCCTGTGACGAGATCTTGTTCTCGCTCGGCTTCCTGACGAATCTCGGCCCGATCAAGCAGTGGGGGTTCGAGATCGTCGGCAACTCCATCGCAGTCAGCAACACGCGCATGGAAACCAACATCCCCGGCGTCTATGCGGCGGGCGACATCATCACCTACGACGGCAAGCTGAAGCTGATCTCGACGGGCTTCGGCGAGGCGGCCACCGCCGTCAACCATGCCAAAGCGCATGTGGACCCCGCCGCCAAGGTCAATCCGGGTCACTCCTCCGAGAACGTGCCGGAGAAGAAGCTAGCCAAAGAAGCGCTCGTCGGGTAGACCACTCTCCAAGTAGTTTGGCAAACAAAAGAGGCGCGCCATGTCTTGCAGGCATGGCGCGCCTCGCATTTCTGTGTTATAATGAAAGCGGCCTGACATCGTGAGCGCATCGAGCGTTTCAGCCGGGCGCTTCTTCAGAAAGGCGAGAGATGTCTACTCCCAAAATGCCCCGAAAGCCGCTTTCCGCGCGGGGATCTATGCCCGGCTTCACTTTGATCGAGCTGCTCGTCGTCATCGCCATCATCGCGATCCTCGCCGCCATCCTTTTTCCCGTTTTTGGCAAAGTGCGCGAGAACGCCCGGCGCGCTTCCTGCGCCTCCAACCTCAAGCAGCTTGGGCTGGCATTGACCCAGTATACGCAGGACTACGATGAAGCTCTGCCGATGGGGTCCTGCGCGGGCCGGGATAACCAGGGGTATGGGGACGGCTGGGCCGGGCGTGTCTTCCCATTCGTCAAGAGTCCGGCCGCCTTCGCCTGCCCCGATGATTCGGTAAATCCCGCCTCCCATACCTTTGCGGGAACGGCCTACACGCTCTACCCGGTCTCGTTTGCCTATAACACGAACCTTTCGGGCAACAAGCACACGGGGATTCAAGGGGCATCGTCTCGCCTGAACGCTCCGGCCAAGACCGTGATGCTGTGCGAGGTGACGGCGACCGCTTCCGATCCCAAAGACCAGGACGCGCAGGCGCTGGCAGACCTTTCTACGCCGGACGAGGTGGGCGACCAGGGCATGGGTGTACCGGGCTGTATGGACGGCTCGCCCGCCACCAACGGAGAATTAGCCGTGGTCTTCGGGGCGCCCGCCGGCACTTCCTGCACCCTGCCCCTGGCGACCGGGTTCATGGGCCGGTTCGGCCCACGCACCGCCGAGTTCGTCGCAGGGCCAGGGCAGTTCTATCAAGCCGCCCAGGGCCGGCACGCCGGCGGCTCCAATTTCCTGTTCTGCGACAGCCATGTCAAGTGGCTGCGCGGCGACCAGGTCTCGACGGGGCCTGCCCTCGGCTTCGACTCCCCGACGGGCGGCCCAGCGGAGCAGCCGACGGATACCCAGGACAGCAACCCTTACTTGTCCCGAGGCAACGCCGCAGGCACAGAAAGTCCTGAGTCGTGGGCGGCGACGTTCAGCCCCATCTAGAATCTGGCGCTTATGCAGACTGGATATCCTGTAGACCGGTTCTCATACTGCGATGACAGAAAACGCGACGAAAACATTGCTGGAAGACAGTGTGGATGAGGCGCAGCTCGCGCGCTACGCGTCGCTCCTTGCTGGGCTGCGCTACCAAAGGGTCGGCATGGTTACGGCCCTGACATTCTCGCCGGCGATGGACCGACATGTCTCCATGACGACTCTGCAGGTCTTGCCGGAGAGCGGCGTCTGCGGCCAGTACCCCGGTAAGCAGTGGTGGCAGGGCCGGCGCGTCCCCGGACGGCAGATCTCCGCCGTCAGCGCCGAGGTGCTGGACGCGCTGGACATCCCCTACGATGTCCCCGGGGACAACCTGATCATACGCGGCATTGATCTGAGCCGCTTCGCGCCCGGCGACACCCTGCGCGTCGGCGATGCCCTGCTCTCCGTGACCCCAACACTGCACCGGCCCTGCGCCAAGCTGGCGCAGCGGACGAGCCTGACGCGGATGAAGGCGATCAGTGCGAGCGGCCTACGCGGCGTCCTGCTGGACGCCCGCGCCCCCGCGACAATCGCGGTCGGTGACGCGGTCGAGCTGATCCTGCTGCCGTCCAGCGATGCCCATTGACGTTTCAATCGCCCCCGCTTTTCGGTACAATTTTCCGGTAGAACCACACTGGAAAGTCTCCCCATGTCAATGCAAATGAAGATCGGTCTCGTCCTGCTGGCAGTCGCCGCCCTAAGCGTCGGTTGTTCGCGGCCCCAACCCACCGTGGATCAGGTCGGCGGCGTCACCACGCCCCCCGACCTCCGGGTCGGCCCGACGCCCTCCGGGGGGCCGAGCGAAGCCCCGACCGGCGCGGGCGCAGGCGGCTCGGCTGCGGCGGGCTACGAGGCAGGCCGCGTCGGCTCCACCCGCGAGCAGCCGACCCTGCCTCCGCAACGCGCCGGCATCACGGACAGCCGCATGTCCCCCGTCGCCAGCAGCGGCTCCGGTCTGGGCGACCGGGGTAACCCGATCCCGCCTGAAGTGTCCCTTGCTGCCCCCCCCGACCTCGCTGCGCCCGTGCGCCCGGCCCCAGCAACCACTGCGGCCCCCAAGGCCCTGCCCGTCGGCAACGTGCGGTCCCAGAAGCCCTAGCCCGTTTCATCGGAAGCGTTTCATCGGAAGCGGAGCTATGGAGTCCTTGCCGCCTACGGCGGATCGTTCACGGCCCGGCCAAAGCCCCCGCGTAACATCAGCCACCGCTTGGCCTGGACCAGAACTACGATCTTCGCCCCCGCCTCGGCCAGCGTGCTGTTCACCACGTCGTCGCTCCCTGAGAGCGTTTATAAAAACTCCGAACTGGCGGTTGAAACCGCAGCAGCAAAGGCGCAAAGCCACCCCACTAAAACCTCTGCCTTCGCAGACCCCGAACCTGCGAAGGCAGGTTTCGTGCCTTTGTTGCCGCGACTTCAGTCGCCCGATCCCCTTTTTATACACACTGTCAAGACGGTCCATTCGGTCATGCCTCCCTGGACGAGCTGCGCGCTGACTGAGGCGGGCCTTGCCTAAAGCCGGTGTCAGAATCCCTGGGCATCAGCTCCTTTCCGCGCCCGCCTCGGCGCAGTCCCGCTCCCGACGCCTACCCATCACAGACGCTTACCCAGGCTCACCCGTTCCTCCACCGAGAACCCTAGGTTCTCATAAAAGCCGATGACGGCGGCATTCGAGGCGCGGATCTGCAGGTTGACCCTGCGGCAGCCCAGCGCTTTCAGCCTGGCCTCGGCTTCTTCCACCATGCGCCGCCCCAGCCCTCGTCTTTGCAGGTTGGGAGCGACCGCCAGTGAGTAGAGCCACCCATGGTGGCCGTCATAGTCCGCCACGACCGTCGCCGCAACGCGCTCCTCGACAATACCCACTAAAAACAACTCCGGCTGCATCTGCCTCTTGAGTTCGATGCCTTGGCTTGGGTCGCCCGATGGTACGACGAGGCCGCAAAGACGCCATAGCTCGATGACCTGCTCCTCATCCGCTGGCTCGTATGGCTGGATAGTCCTTTGGTTGCCCAAAGCCGTTCCCCCTCGAAAAAAGGGGGGTTCACTCGGCAGGCCGCTGGGAATGGATATGGCGCATCCTATCAGGTTGCGGAAGTGTTTCCTCCGGCCACGCTGGGTATCGTAGTCAGCATTACGCCCTGCCGGTCAGGGCGAGTTTTAAGATGATGTCAGAACAGCGACTGTTACAAAAAACTTCTTCCCAATTCGAGTAAATCCGTTAGATTGGCACGAATTATGCACTGTGTAAATACTGGAAAACAACTGAGCCAGGAAAAAAAATCATGAGCGTTCCAGTCTCGACCCAAGTTTCAAGCCAATCTTCATCACAGGCACCAGTTCACACGGCATCGCACTATACGCTCCCCCCGAAAGGGACGGCGCATGCCGACGCCGCCGCGCGTCTTGCCCTGGATGTCATGCTTTCTCTCGCTGCCCTGCTTATTCTGCTCCTTCCTTTTGCCTTGATCGCCCTTTGGATCAGGCTTGATAGCCCCGGCCCGGTGCTGTTCATCCAGCGCCGCGTCGGCAAGGACGGGCGTGAGTTTTCGGTCTTCAAGTTCCGCTCCATGCACACAGACGCCGAGCAACGGCTCGAAATCCTGCTCGGCGCGAACGAGCGTACCGGCCCGGTCTTCAAGATGCGCCACGACCCACGCGTCACCCGCGTTGGGCGCCTGCTGAGGAAGTCATCGTTCGACGAGCTGCCGCAGCTCATCAACATCCTGCGCGGCGAAATGTCCCTAGTCGGGCCGCGCCCTGCCCTCCCCCGCGAGGTTGCACTGTATTCCTCTGATCAGCGCCTCCGGCTTTCCGTGACTCCCGGCCTGACTGGCTTGTGGCAGGTTTCGGGCCGCGCAAATCTCACCTTCGAGGAGGCGATG
>JANLUQ010000074.1:0-1762 GCA_031363565.1 Armatimonadota bacterium
CCGTAGAACGTGTTCCCACTAAAGCTGAGAGCGGAGGGGTCCGGCGGTGCGGCCTGCTGGGTCAGCCAGGTCCGCCCTAGATCCAGGCCCGTATCGGCCATGTTGAACGCTTCCGTCATATCCGTGCGCCGCTGCGCCGCCGTGATGGTGTTGCCGACTAGGCTCATCAGGCCCGCCGCCGTGATGCCGAGCAAGAACAGCAGGACCACAGTCGTGACCAGGGCGATCCCGCGCTGCCGACCGGCGCGCATCCGATAGGCGCGTATCCGAGCGGCGCGTATCCGAGCGGGCCAATGGGGAAAATCTGGAGAAGCGTGCATCATCATCAACCTCAAAAGTAGAACTTCCTGCCGTTCGCCCCGCCGGCAGCGGGGGGCTGGGGGTTATGATCGCGCAGGTAAACGCAGTCGCCGGTCAGGGCGGTCGCGCCGCCTGTGGCCGCGTCGGACGAGGTCGTGCTATGGATCGGATCGTATTGGCCGCTGACGATCTTGATCTGCGCCTCGTTGAGTATCTGCGTGCTTCCGTTCGGCTGGTACGGCACGACGAACTGCACCGCGTCCACTGTCGGTGCGATTGTCTTGATGACCGGGCCGGGGGTCAAAGCCACGCCGTTCTCCGTTCCCGACACCCACAGGCAGTTGCCGGTCGCCGGATTTGGCGTGCCGTCCAGACCGTCCGGCTGCTTCCAATTGGCGCGGTAGAAGCTGACCGTCGCGCCCGGACTGCCGTTCTTATAGGGTACATCGGCCCCAGTCAGTGGGCCTTTGCTGACATTGGCGCCGGTGGTGTAGTAGATCTTCCCATCGCCGGAAAGTGGGGAGACATACGCTGTGGGGAAGGTGATCGTGATGCCGGTGACGACTACGTGGCCGTTTTTGTCCACAGCATCATGCGCGGCATCATCGAGCAGCACGAAGCTGTCGGCTTCGCGCAGGTCTGCCGTGACCCGCTGCACTGCATTGGAGGCATCGGTGGACGAGAGGGACGCGCCGACCACGCTGCCGCTCAGGCGAAGCATCAAAATGAACACGGCGACCGCGCCGGATAGCAGCAGGGTAAGGATGGCCAGGCTTACCATCAGCTCGGGCAGGGTGTAGCCGCGCCGCGTGCGGCGGTCTCGGATGCGGCAGGTTCGGGCTCGGGTGTGCATGGGCGGCGTTCCTTCTGACGACGGGAGGCTTCCCTTCCAAGGGCGGGGCGACCTAAAGGGGCGCGATTGCGGTGTGGACTGTGAGAGCCCCGTTGCCCTGACCACTGCCGGCCCAGGTGATGGTGACGGTGACGCTCTTCAGCACCGTCGCGGGAACGATGGCGTTGGTGCCGACGGGTGTGGCGGTGGTGAGGTCATGGTAATCCCCAATCGAAATGATGCCGGTACTGCCCGCCGGGAAGAAGCCGGGGTTGGAAACGCCGCCCTTGATGTTGTCCACCAGATTGTCGATCAGAGTGAACGAGTAAGAGGTCATGGTGTTGGGGATGCCAACCGGGTTTGGGACGATCATGGGCGTCCCGTCGCTGTTGGTGTCTATGAGGCCCTGGCTCACCATGCCCGCACCGCTCAGATTGCCCGAGCCGAGGTTCCGGATTTGGTCTATTTTGTGCTGCGTCAGGAAGGATGCTTCGGAGTAGTTGCCGCCGACATGGCCGGCGCGCGTGGCGACCGGAAAGATCGCGCCGAGCAGGATCAGGATCATTCCGAAGACAAGCAAGGAGATCGCCAACTCGACGAGCGTGAAGCCCGCGTGCCGCGTCGGGCGGC
>JANLUQ010000114.1:0-3772 GCA_031363565.1 Armatimonadota bacterium
CCGGTCACGCCCACGATGACCCGGTGGATCTCGTAGCCGGACATGGCGCGCGCCTTCTCGACACTGTCGATGATGGCCTGGGCGGCGCTGTCAATGTCAATGACGACCCCCTTGCGGATTCCGCCCGAGAGGCTGTTGCCGACGCCCACGATGTTGATGCGGCCCGGCTCTTCAATCTCGGCGACGACGGTACACACCTTGGTCGTCCCGATGTCTAAGCCCACCACGCAGTCCCTTGCCACCTCCTATGCTCCCCTCGTCTTTGACGCGCCCTTTGTTAAGATTTAGACTTGCTGGGACTGCGCCTGTTTATGCTCTTCCGATGACTGTTCCAGCGAGAGTGTCTCAACGGGCGGCGGCCCCGCCCCCATCCCGTTCCGGCCCTCGTCCGCGCGCCCTTCCAGCCAGTGGCGCCGGATGATGGACAGGTTCACGAAGATGCGCCCGCCCAGAGCCACCACGGCCGCCAGCCCCAAGGGCTGCCCCATCAGGTCGCCTAGATACGCCAGGAAGGCGGCCAGCAGCGTGTTCGTCAGGAAGCCCGAGATGAACACGTCACTCTTGAACTTGCCTTCGGTCCCCGCCCGCACCCCGCCGATCAGCGAATCCAGCCCGGCCAGGGCCGCCAGCGAGAGGTACTGCGCGTACTGCGTCGGGAGCGTCGCCCCGGAGAAATAAACGAGCGTGAAGCACAAGGCCCCCACCAGCAGCGCAATCCAGGCCATGAAGATGCCTTACTCTCCGAGTTTCTTACCCGTTTCGGCACTTTGGCCCACGGGACGCGCGAACTTCGGCTCGATCTCACCGCCTGAGTAGGCAGGAATGACAAGGGGCTGCTTGGCGGCCTGGACGATAAACATATTCGGGTCATAGCCACGAATTTGCGTCACAATCCCGCCGGGCAGTTCCACGCCGGCCTTCAGGGTCTTCGGATCGCCGATCGCCTTGATGACGAAAGGGGAAGCCGTTGGCGTAAAATTCACGAGGACGGTCGGCCCGACGCACCGGACCGGGCTGACCGCCGCGATACGCTGGCCATTGACGGAGATCGCCTCGGCCCCGGAGGCTTTGAGCTCATTGAGAACCGCATCAATATCCGTGTCATGAATGATGTTGGGCGGTGCAAAGCCGGTCGGCATATTAGAAAACCCCGCCGGCATGTTCGCGAACGGCTTTTTGCTGTCGCTCAATGTCACGACGATCCCCGGCCCCTTCACATCGGTCAGGCCCGCGAAGGCTTGCGCGTTTGCCAGATCCTTCGAGAGCACCTTAAGCCGTTCCGTATCTGACGGCGCGGATTTGACAAGCTGCACGTTGTCCTTCTGAAGTTGACGGATGCGGCGCTGCAAATCAAGGTTGGCATTGAACTGCACCGCACTCCCCTGGAGCCGGTCCAGCTTGTCCTGCTGCTGCTTGGCGGTCTGCGTCCGGACCGACAGGCCGAGCATGGCACCAAGGATGCCACACAGAGCGAACAGGGTGGACCACCAACCCCGGCGGTCCTGCTTGGGCGTCCGCTCCGTTCGCCCCTCCATCTGCCGATCAGTTGGTACGGGATTCAGGTCTATTGGGTTCATCTCGGTTTTGGTCGGTCTCTTTCAACGGCATGAAAACCGGCTGCTGGGGGCAGCTTACATCAATGTAGGCGGCCTGACTCGCCAGCGCGCCGACAGTCGCGGAGGCCAAAGTGACCTTCAGCGGCAGCGAGTCGGGCTGACCGAGACGGATTTGCAGGTTATTCCTTCTATTTAAGCACAAATTCAGGTTTTGGTCAACCGTTATTTTCGCGCCGCCCAGATTCGGGGCCGTGTCGAGTAGAGTCAGCAGCCGGAAGGTGTCAGGCAGCCAAGCCGTATGGAGCGGTTTGCCCAGCGTCATATCGGCGGGCAGGACGGCTGCGGCCACCTGCACCACCGGCAGGCGCGGGAGCGGCTTGTCGAGTTCTTCATACGGCACGCCCTTTTTATCCAGCAGCCAGAACCGCCCGCCGCCCGCGAGAACGGCGCGCGGCTGCCGCTCGGTCACGGTCAAGACGAGCCGGTGGGGCAGCTCGATGGAACGCGAGGCATGGTCCACGAGGGGGTCGGACTGGAGCCGCTTGGCGAAGGGCTGCGCGAGCATCCAGAAGATGTTGGTCCGAGCCGGCACGCGCGCTTCTTCATAGACCTGCTGGGGGGACAGCGTCTGCACCCCCACAACCCGCACCTGGGTGACGCGCAGGGCGGGGTTCGCGAAGAGCAGGACGCCGGCTTCGGCGAGGAAGAGGCACAGGGCGACCCACCGCAAGGTCCGGTTCCAGTTGCGGGGGCGATGGTTGCTCCGCTTCTTGAAGGGAGAGCGCTTGGGAGTGCGCGGGGCATCTGATTTAGCCTCAGTGGAACGGCTCTTGGTGATAGTCAGGCGGGTGCGTGTCGGCTTGTGCATTTTAAGTTACTCTAGGGCGAGGTCAATTAGCCGGTCCAGAAGCTGCGCGAAGCTATAGCCCGCCGCGTGGGCCGAGCGCGGCAGGAGACTGGTCGGGGTCATGCCGGGGATGGTGTTGATCTCCAGCGTGTAGATCTCGCCGTCGGGCGTGACGATCATGTCCGTGCGGGACATCCCCCGGCAGCCCAGGGTCCGGTGGCAGAGTTCGGCGATGCGCCGCGCCTCGGCGGCCACGGCTTCTGAAATACGCGCAGGCACGATCTCGTCGGTCGCCCCCGCCGTGTACTTGGCCTCATAGTCGTAGAAGCCGCCGGCAGGGACGATCTCGACGATGGGCAGGACTTCCAGCGTGGCGTTGCCTAGAATTGGAACGGTGATCTCCGTCCCCGTAATGAACTGCTCGACTAAAACGGTGTCGTCATACTCGAAGGCCGTCTGGATCGCCCCTTCCAGCTCGCTCGCCTGGCGCACGACGGTCATGCCGATAGTGGAACCCTGCGCGTTCGGCTTGACGATGAGCGGCACGAGGAGGTCGCCGCCGAGCGAACGCTCGCCGCGCCGGATGGTCCGGTCGCTCGGCATCAGGACACCGACGCCCATCAGGACGCGCTTGCTCATGGCCTTGTCCATCGCCAGGGCGCTCGCCAGGACACCGCTGCCGGTGTAGGGCAAGCCCAGCACTTCCAGCATTCACTGGACGGTGCCATCCTCGCCGCCTTTGCCATGGAGGGCGATGAAGACGACATCGGGTTGGTCTTCAAGTGACGCCTGCGGGAGCTGCGGCAGGGCCGTGATCTCCGTCTCGCCGTCCGAGGCGTGGAGCAGGACAACCGGCTGGGTGACACCGGCGGGCAGGAATTTGCGGCCCGAAGCCGTGTCCAGAGCATAGACACTATATTTTTCACTGTCCAGGGCGTTCAGGATCTGCCGGCCCGTAGATAGCGACACTTCGCGCTCGGCACTGGTTCCGCCCATCAGCACGGCGACTTTGCGTTTCTGTGTCATAGAAGCAGCAGGCCTTCCCCCGCCGCCCGGATGTCGCCTGCCCCTAGGGTCAGGAGCAGATCGCCGGGCCGCACGATCTCGGCCAGGCGGGCAGGCAGGGCAGCCTTCTGGGCCACAGAGGTGACGTGCTCCGCGCCGCGCCGGTCGGCGGTCAGGGCGGCCAGGCCCGCGCCCGTGTCGCCCTCGATGGGCTGCTCACGGGCCGAAAAGATGTCGGTCAGGACGACATGATCGGCCTTGCCGAAGCTCTCGGCGAACTCCGTTTTGAAGTCCCGCGTCCGGGAGGGCAGGTGCGGCTGGAACACGGCGATGATGCGGCGGCCGGGGTGGGCCAGACGGGCAG
>JANLUQ010000122.1:0-4502 GCA_031363565.1 Armatimonadota bacterium
CCGACCGCCCTGCGGGCGAGAGAGAATCCCTGTCTTAATCTTCCGGTCGCAGACCGGTTGGCCGCAGGCCCCCCAGACCTGCCGTTCACGGCGGGACCGCATCCGGCGGCGGGAACGCACCCGGCGGCGGGAACGCACCCGGCGGCGGGACTGCACCCGGCGGCGGGACTGCACCCGGCGGCGGGACCGCACCCGGCGGCGGGACCGCACCCGGCGGCGGGACTGCACCCAGCGGCGGGACCGCACCCGGCGGCGGGACTGCACCCGGCGGCGGGACTGCACCCGGCGGCGGGACTGCGTAACATCAGTGCGGTTATGAGTGCCGCACAAGTGCCGGGGCTGTAGAAAGCCCTGGCAGGGAGCTGCCCTATCGGGCAAAGAGAGGGCAGAGGCGTGGTTTCCCCTCTCCTTCCGTACTCCCCAGTCCGAAGGACATATCCTTGCCGGGGCTTTCTACAGCCCTGGTACTCGTGGTCGCATCAGTGAGCGAAGTTCAACTATGAGCAAAGTACAAATACTAGACGAGAACACCGCCAACCAGATCGCGGCGGGCGAGGTCGTCGAGCGGCCCGCCGCTGCCGTCAAAGAACTTGTGGAGAACGCGCTTGACGCCGGGGCGCGGCGCATTTTAGTCGAGCTTGAAGAGGGCGGCAAGTACCTCCTGCGCGTCACCGACGATGGCAGCGGTATGAGCCGCGAGGACGCTGTGCTGTCGCTCCAGCGCCACGCCACCTCCAAGATCCGCACCGCCGATGACCTGTTCCAGATCACGACCATGGGCTTCCGGGGCGAGGCCCTGCCGTCCATCGCCTCCGTCTCGCAGATGACCGTGGTCACCAAGGCCGCCGGGGACGATGAGGGTGCGGGGGTGCAGATCCGGTGCGCGGGTGGCACTCTGGAAGAGGTCTCCGAGGTCGGTGCGCGGACCGGCACCAGTATCACGGTCGAGAACCTGTTCTACAACGTCCCCGCCCGGCTCAAATTTCTCAAATCGTCGTCCACGGAACTCAGCCACATCGTCGAGCTGATGCAAAGGTTCGCGCTGGCCCGGCCTGACGTCTCCTTCCGCCTGCTGCACAGCGGCGGTGAGGTCTTCGCCTCGGGCGGTGGTGGCTCGCAGATGGACGCCTGCGTCCACGTCTTCGGGCGCGAGACGGCCCGGCACCTGGTCCCCCTGAACCACGACGCGGCGGGCCTGCGCGTGACGGGCTTCATCGGGACGCCTGCCGCACTCAAGAACTCACGATCAGCCCAGCACACCTTTGTCAACACGCGGTTCGTCCGCAACAAAGCCGTCACGCGTGCCCTCGACGAAGCCTACAAGAGCGTCCAGACCCTCCACGGAACGCGCTACCCGGCCGCCGTCGTGATGATCGGCGTGGACCCATCGCAGGTGGATGTCAACGTCTCGCCGACCAAGACCGAGGTGCGTTTCACCCGCGAAGGCGACATCTACGCCGCCGTATACAAGGCTGTCAGTGAGGCATTAATGGCCGGCGGTCTGGTCCCGACGATCACGCAAAAGGTGAACCCACGCTCTTCTCGCGAAGACGTAGGGGCGCCGCTTGCCGCGCCCTCTTCTCTTGCCGCGCGCTCTTCTCCTGGCGCGCCCTCCCCACGCGAATCCTCGCGCGAGCGCATCGAGCGTGAACACCCGACCTTGCTGGCCGTGCCCTCCCGCCCCGCCGGGAACACCCGCCAGGAGCCGCGCGACATGGCGGCCTTCCACGAGGCGTACCAGGAACGCGCCCACCAGGCGATGGACGAAGACCCGTTTGAAGGCGGCTTCTCCCCCTCGGTCCCCCCTCTCCCGCTTGCGGGGGAGGGACCGGGGGTGGGGGCCTCCAGCGACGCCGCCACCGGTGCGGACTACCGGGGCCATGACCTCTCCACCCTGCGCGTCCTCGCCCAGACGCGCAATATGTACATCCTCGCCCAGACCGATGACGCCCTCGTCCTGATTGACCAGCACATCGCCCATGAGCGCGTCCTCTACGAGAAGCTGCTGGCCGGGGCCGAAGGCGCGGGCGGGGGCGTCCCGACCCAGCGGCTGATGATGCCGTTCACGCTGGAGCTTTCCCGCCGCGAGGCCCTGGTCATCGAGAAGCGCCTGGAAGACCTGCACCGGGCCGGCTTCGACCTGGAGCCATTCGGCGGCGACTCGTTCGTCGTCCGCTCCGTCCCCGCCTCGGTCGCCCAGAAGCACCTGAAGGCGCAGGGGGGACCCGAGGAGGTCCTGCGCGAGATCGTGGATGAGCTGGTCGAGAAGTCCGTCTCGCGCCGCCTGCTCCTGCCCGCCGAGGAGGTCCTGATCACCGCCTCCTGCAAGATGGCCGTCAAGGCCGGCGACCCACTCTCCTTCGAGGAGATGAACGCCCTCGTCGCCGACCTGCTCCAGTCCAAGAACCCCTACACCTGCCCCCATGGCCGGCCTATCATCGTCGAGCTGCCCAACGGCGACCTCGACCGGAAATTCGGACGCTAAGATTTGAGGAAGATAGAATGAAACAAAATCTCACCGCCTCTATCTCGCAGGAAGATGACTGGTACATCGCGCAGTGCCTGGAAGTCGATGTCGCCAGCCAGGGCGAGACGGAGGATGAAGCGCTCGCTAACCTGGGTGAAGCTTTGCATCTGCATTTTACGCCCCCCATGGCGACCGTGTTACCCAGATTGCGGCCTGTGGAGGTCGAACTTGCCGCTTAAGCCGTTGCCGTTCCGCGAAGTCCGGCGGAGACTGCTGGATGCCGGGTTCGTTGAGGTCAGCCAGGAAGGGAGCCACGTCAAGTTCGCCCGCACCACGGACACAAAAATTTACACGACCATCGTGCCCCGCCATAGCGAGGTAAGAATGGGAACCTTGCGCTCCATTCTGCGTCAGGCCGGCCTCAGCTTGGACGAGTGGGAGGCGCTGTAGTACCAATGCCTAGTGGGAAGACACACGACAAACTGACTGTCCTCACTGCCCTCGCCGCCGTCCCCGTCTGGTGGTTTGAGGCGCCTGCACGGGATTGGGTCGGCCTGACCGTCGGCCTGACCGCCTACCTCTTCTCCGGCTTCTGGCTGTCTGACGACCTGGACACCCATTCCATTGCCTACAAGCGCTGGGGGGCCTTCCGGTTCCTCTGGTGGCCCTACCAGAAGCTCGTCCCGCACCGGTCGTGGGTCTCGCACGGCATCGGCTTCGGACCGATCTTCCGCGTCGCCTACTTCCTCGTCATGCTCTGGGCCTTGATGCGCCTCGTCCTGTGGCTGCTCATCATGGCGGGCATCCCCGTCAACCGCGACGCCGTGCTCGGCGGCTTCTGGGGCTTCACCACCGACTGGACCAGCGCCCACCCCTCCTGGGCCGTCTGCGCCCTGATTGGCCTCGTCCTCGGCGGCGTCACCCACTCCGTCGCCGACGCCGTAGTAAGCTGGGCCAAACGCGTGTGGTGACACTCCGCCCGTGATGTGCTATAATAACCGCGTTGAGGGCCTATAGCTCAACGGTTAGAGCTGCCGGCTTAACGGACGGGGCGCTAAGTCCTTCGGGATACGCGCCATGTCCAAAGGGCGACCGGTGGGGCAACCCACCGGCAAATGACCTGTCAAATTCGGGGAACCCTTCGCCCTCCGGGGCATGGCGATCCCGAGCCAAGCGTTTTACACATGACTGATATTACACGGCGGCTGCCCCCGGATTGAAATCCGGGTCTCCGGCAGAGCGATCGTCCACCGGCGTGGACGGAAGACGATACGCATCATGCGTAGGGGCGCTGCTTGCCGCGCCCTCCTGTTCTTTGTCCGCGAAGGCGGACAGTCGCAAGGCTAAAGACTCGGATTTCAATCCGGGGACAGCTCCCGCGCTATACAGCCCGTAAGGTGAAGGTGTAGAGACTCGACGGCAGGCACCCCCCTCTTCTGTTACTCAGCCGAGCGGGGTGAAGAGAGAGTCCAGCCCACGAACCCGAAAGGGGCGGCGAAAGCCGTGGTGGGATGCATAACTGGTAGGTTGGGGGTTCGAATCCCTCTGGGCCCATTTTTCTTCCTCTGTCCGCGTAGGCGGACATCCGCTCTATCACAGACCCGGACTGAAGTCCGGGGGGCAAGGCTACCTGCGATCCTGCCTTGACACATTGCTATCCTCACGCCCACACTCCTCCGGCAGCCGCCTATGTCCATGCTCCGCGCCGACGAACTCCTCTCCTCCCCCGTCGGGGCCGTCAGGTCCAGATTGTCGGCGTGGACCTGGTGGAGATGTTCACGCCGGGGCAGGTGCCTCTATCTGGCGGCAGGCCGTGCGCCATGCCGCCAAAGGCGGCGTTGCCGTAGACTTCAAGGGCCACGTTCTGCGTATCGCGCGGACGGAGGCACCCCTGAACTTTGGCCTCACTTTCCAGGGCGCGACCGTCTCCGAACAGCCCAACTACACCGGCATCACCGTCATTGACTCCTGGTACACGGTGCCGTGAAATGGCAGGAGAGGCGGGCAGGAGAGGAGAGGGCGCGATGAATCGCGC
>JANLUQ010000124.1:0-5024 GCA_031363565.1 Armatimonadota bacterium
TGGCCGACATTCAGTGAGGCCAGCAGGCGCGCGCGCTGGTCCTGCATGACCGCGAAGCCGGAGTCAATGTCGCCGGACCAGGTCGCGTAGGCATAGCGCTGCGAGCCGGAATAGAAATTGCGGTTGATGGTGTAGACGCGCCTGCGGTTGTGCGTATACCGACGCTGGCCCTCATACTCGGCCTGCGCCATGTACAGAAAGGCGAGGTTGTCGCCCCAGGCGTCGGCCTCGTCGTTCCACCAGCCGACGATGCCGGTGTCGAACGCGCCCGTCGAGTGGTCCCAGAACCACAGCCGGCAGGCCGGGAGGGAAAAGTCCAGGTCGCCCACCTGCCCGTGGTCGAAATAGTCGGTGTAGAACGGCTTATGCACCCAGAACCCGGCCTGGGTGGCGTAGCGCCCCTGCACGGTATCGCGGTGGATGCGCGGCTTCATAATGCCGACCATCTTGACGCCTTTGGCGTCCATATCCCGCTTGAGCCGTCCGGACGCCCCATCGGGGAACTTGACGGGATTCCACTTCCACTCGCCGTAATCGCCGCCGCTCCAGTCCTTCCAGTCGAAGTCGAAGACGTAGGTGTCGAACGGGATTCCGCGCGACCGGTAGCCGTCAATGATGCCGCGAAAGTCCGGCTCGGTGATTCCGGCGAACTCGCTGTTGAACAGCCCCAAGGCCCACTTCGGGAACATCGGCGGCAGCCCCGTGAGCTTGTCCAGCAGGGTGTGCAGACGGTAGGCATCGCCGACCATTATGTCGTACTGGACGTCCGGCCGGGAGAGGCCGGAGAACTCGACGCTGTTTGGATCGCGGATCGCGCAGCTCCCCCCAACGGTGTCCACATAGATGCCGTAGCCCCGGCTGCTCCACACGAACGGGGCGCCGGTGTTGCCTTCCGCGCCCGCGCGGATCGGGTAGGGCTTGCTGCGAGGAGCCAGTTCCCCCTGTGAACCCGCCTTGTCCAGATACTCCCAGCCGTGGATACCGAAGAAGTGCGAACCGTCCGCGCCGGTCAGCTTGAGTCCGCCCGGCGAGACACCCTCCGCATTCTGCTCCTTGACCAGCAGCCGCCTCGCTTTGTCATAGACGGCGATGCGGCATGGGGAGCGGCGGACCGTCACCGTCATCGCCGATGTGGAAATGACGATGGGGTCGGAGTCGGTGCGGAACCTCGCCGCGATGGGCACCCACACCGTTTTCGTGCGGCAGGGAGTTTGGGGCGTAGAATTCCCATCCGGCCGGTAGTCCACCTCGATCATGTCGGCTGTGCGGACGCGCAGGGTGAGCGCATCACGCCCCAGGCCGATGTCCAGTCGGTCCCCGGCGCGCGAAACGCTGGTGACCGCCCCGAGCTGGGCGCAGGCGGGTTTCGCGCCCCCGAGAAATGCGCCGGTCAGTGCGAAGAGGAAAGCGAGGGCGGCCGGTCGGTGTCTGATCATTTGGACATGTCGCTCATTCATACCGGCAGGCGGTACACTTCTCGATGGAGGTCTGGAAGCTCGAAAACCGCCGCCCACTGCCCTGGTCGGTCTCGTCACCGTTGAGCCGCCGCCCCGGAAGCCGCTTCCTGCCCCGAGAAACTCGTTCGGCCTGGTCTGAATGACCATCCCATAGCCGAGTGAGGCGGTGCGGCCGAAGACGGAGTCGAGCGAGACCTCCACCTCATAGTCGCCCATCCTGGTGATGACGCGCGGGTGGTCGGTGTCAATAAACGTGGCAGGGCGGGAAGCAAGGCGAAAATAAACCTGCTCTTTTTGCTTAGTTGGCATGGTTTGTGCAGCAGATAAAACTACCGGCGTTTTGCACGACCTCCGCCGTAGGCACTCGGGCCTTCACCGCCGGCCTTGCCGTGCTGGCCCACGCCCCGGCTCACGCCCAGGGCCTCAACGGACAGATGGTCAATGTGACGATTCTCTACCCGAACAAGGCCACCGTTTATGAGAACGAAAACACTCAGACGGTGACCTCTGCAGGCGCCACGTTCTTGGACACTCACGGAAACACAACCACAACCGTGACTCCAGGCCAGGTCGTGTTCACCTTCACCTCGACTGGGACTTACGGCGAGGCCACCTTCAACGGCTTCCAGATCGCTGAAACGGGCGGGGCCCCCGCCACCATCACGGGCGTTTCCCTGGACTCCAGCAGCAACCTGAGCGGCTTCGACGCCAGCCGGATCAGCTTTGATACGAAGGACGTGTTCGCAAACGTCCAAGGCCTCTCGTTCGTCCAGGGCCAGAACGTGACACTCGACCTGAGCTTCCTTCCCCCCACCCCGGCCGCCGTGCCGGAACCCTCCGCAATACTCACCTTCGCTCTGGCCGCCCTGGGCCTTGGCGGGCTGATGGTCGCCGCGAGGAAGAAGAAGGCCAACACCGCCGCGTAATTGCCGCCAGGGGCAGAACGCAGCAAGGCGCGGGTGAGACCACGCACCCGCGCCTTTTTTCGTCACATCACCCCTTCACGCGCGTCAGGGTCAGCGACTCGTTGGTGCCGGGGTTGGTCAGCGTCAGGTGATCGCCGTCCAATGTAAACGGCGTGGGCTTGGCTTGCTGGGGTGGGATGGGCATGGTCCGGGTTCCCATCGTCATCGTCGTCAGGTTCTGCGTCAGGTTCGTGCCGCTGACGATGTAGGTGCCGCTGACGGCGATGTTCATCGTCATTCCCGCCCGGCCGCCTTGGCCGGTGATCGCCTCCTTGCCGTCCGGCGTGAACTCCATGACGGTGTTGATAGCCCCGCCCGGCTGCGCGACCGTTCCCTGCCATTTGCCGACGATGGTAGGCTTGGGGGCACAGCCGGCCACGGCGAGGCTCATAAGAGTTAAGGCAACCAGGGGGATGAGGCGAGCGGCTGCGTGCGTGTTCTTCATCGGTGAAATCTCCTTCGCCGTCGGATAAACAGGCGTCTCGTCTCTATTCGCCGCCCGCGCGCCTGCTTCCTGCCTTAGAGGCGAACTTTCCTGACCCATCCTCGTTCAAGTGGGTGAGGGGCAAAGGAGACGATGCGAGAGGCCGAATATTCGAAGACAGCTTCGCCATGATGCTGCTCATTCTGGGCTGAATGAGAACGCGGTCAATGGTGCGGGCCTCTAGGGCGTCGGCGTCGCGCTGCTCCTGGGCGGACTGAGCGGGGACGACCGTTTCACCAAGGCGGGGGTTGGAACGCTGGGCGCGGGCGGGGCCGTCATGGCGAGGGCGTTAGTCAGGGCGAGGGCATTAGTCAGGGCGAGGAGTGTCAGAGCGTGGAGTGTCCGGGCGGCGTTCGGGTGGTTTATGCTTGTTTTGCAGGCCCGGCCCCGAAGGGCCGGGCTGCTCTGCCTAGGGATGGCTGCCGGGGCTGGGGTGGGTGTAGGCGCTTGAACTCGTGGGTGACACACTCACCGCCCCTACGGACGAGTTTTTGCGGGCGACCAAAGCGATCACCAGGATGACGATGAGGACGCCAGCAATGGCGGCGGCGATGAGTGGGTTGACTTTACCTTGCATGAGGGCTAGTGTCCTTTCGTGTCGGGGAAAGCCGAGTGGACCGGCGGGGTGGGGCCGCCATGACCATGTTGGCGGGCATATCGGTCGAGCCGGGCTTGATAGACCGGGGTGCGGTACGGGGCCAGGGCGGCGGCCTTGCCGTAGGTTTTCAGGGCCTCGATAGGCTGTCCCAGGGCAAGTTGTACGTCGGCCAGCGCCTCGAAGGCCGCTGGGCTTCGGGAGGCGATGGTGGTGGCCCGCCGCGCCAGGGGCAAGCCATCGGCGGCGTGGCCGGTCGCGGCGAGGTCTTCGGCGGCGGCGGCCTGGGCAGGGGCGGCATCCGGCGCGCAGTGCAGCGCCTGAGCTTGATGCCGAAGGCACCCGGCGATGTCGCCCTCTTCGGCCAGCATCCGCGCCAGCTTTCTTTGTGGGCGGACGTCGCTTGGGGCCTTCAGGATGGCCGTCACCAAGTCGCCTTCCGCCGATGCGCGTCGCTGCCGCGCCGAATACTCTGCCTGCCATTTTCCCTGCGGGCCGGACTGACCCAGCCGGTAGTAGGTTTGAGACACGGCCAGGGCGGAGCCGGGATCATAGGGGCTGCGGCGGGCGGCCTGGAGCAGAAGCGGCAGCCCTTCGGCGACGCGGCCCTGGGCGGCCAGCGCTTGCCCGAGTGTCAGCGTCGCGCCCAGGTTCGCAGGGTCGAGCGCGAGTGTATGCCGCGCCTCGGCCTCGGCCCGGCGGTCGTCGTCCGGGCCGGCAGCGGCCGTCAGCAGATAACGCGCATAGGCCTGATGGGCGGCGGCGGCATCCGGGTCGAGTGTGACGGCCTGCATGAACGACGCCAGCGCTTGCGGACGCTGTCCCTGACGCACTTGCAGGAGGGCCAGGCCCAGCCGATCCGTGGCGCTGCGGGGCCGCAAAGCGACAGCCCGCTCGGCAGCGGCTCTGGCTTCGGGGATATGGTCCATGCTCGACTGCGCGACGGCCAGCAGGGACCAGGCTTCGCCCAGCTTCGGGTCGAGCGTGACGGCATGCGACAGCTCCTGGGAGGCGCGAATCATGGAGTTCTGGGAGGCATAGAACTTGCCGAGGATGAGGTAGGCGGGGGCGGAACCTGTGTGCGTCCCCGCGAACTCGCGCGCCTCACCGAAGGCCGCCGTAGTCAGGCCGCTGCCCAGAAGCGCCTGCATCCAGGCGTCGCGCAGGCGCGGCGAGTCAGGGTCCAGGCCGACCGCGTTCCGCAGGATGGGGTCGGCGTCATGGTAGCGCCCCTGCTGGTTGAGGCGCAGGCCGACATAGTAAAGCAGGCGCGGGTCGTCTATGCGCCCGCCACGCTCGCGCTGAAGTTGGGCAAGCGACAGCCGGGACAGTCGCCGGTCCTGATGTGCGGGGGTGCGGCTGACATCCCAGAGGATGAGGCCAAGCGCGAGCAGCACGAATCCAGCGAGCAGTCCGGCCTTCCAGGACAAGAGTGGGCGGGGGGCGGGGTAAGGCGCCCCCCCCCCGGTTGGAAATTGGATTTACCCCCCACAAACAACACAAGGACTTGGCTAACCACGAGG
>JANLUQ010000192.1:0-13336 GCA_031363565.1 Armatimonadota bacterium
CGGCCCTGATCCAGCCGGAGCTTGAGGATCATGACGTCCAGCTCCTGGCCGTTCTTCAGTACTTCATTCGGGTGCTTGACGCGGGACCAGGACATCTCCGAGACATGCAGCAAGCCGTCAATGCCGCCGAGGTCAATGAAAGCGCCGTAGTCTGTCACGCGGCGTACGATGCCCTTACGGACCTCGCCCTCTTTGAGCGAGGCCAATGTAACATCTTTGCGCTGCCGCCGCTCATCCTCAGTCGCCTCGCGGTTGGACAGAACGACCTTGCGGCGGTCCCGATCCACTTCAATGACCTTGAGCGCGATGCTTTGACCGACGTACTTGTCCAGGTTCTGATGCTTGAAGTCGCCCGACCCGACATGGGAGGCAGGGACGAAGCCCCGGATGCCTAGGTCCACCACAAGGCCGCCCTTGACGCGCTCAGTGACCATCGCGTGCAGGAGGACGCCGCTGTTCAGGGCCTCAATGACCTTGTCCCAGGCTTTCTCGAAGTCGGCTCGCTTCTTGGAAAGAAGAAGCTGCCCCTCGTCGGTGCGCCCGATGACGACCACCTTGATCTGCTCATTCACCTTGACGACATCCTCGATGTTGTCATAAGGCTCACGGGACAGCTCGTTGGGCCGAACGATGCCCTCGCTCTTGCTGCCCACATCCACCAGGACGCCGTCCTTGTCTATGTGGACGACGGTCCCCACGACGACATCGCCCTCTCCCAGCTCTTTGAACATGCTCTCAAAGTCGGCTTGGCTCATGGGCTGCTCTTCGCGGGCAGCGGGCGGTGGGACAGGCGGCGGGGCAGGGGCAGGCAGTGGGGCAGCAGCGGGCTGACCGTTGCTGAGCGGGTTAACGCTCGACTGGCCGGCGGCTGGCGCCGTCCCGTTGGCTTCGGGGGCGGGGGAAGCCGCCTGCGCCACAGCCTCGGGGACGGTTCCCGATTCCGGGGCGGCAGTTTGCTCACTCGTTACAACATCTTCAGATACGGCCGGCATAATTTCGTAGTGCTCCTCAGCATAGGGACACGATTGTCCCAGGATCGTTTGGTAGTTCGTTCTCGCGATTAATACTTCGTGGTCTTGTCTTATTTCTGGCAGGACGCGCAGAAAACCGTCCCACGCCCGGTCACACGGATCTTTGTAAGCGGATGGCCGCAGGAGAGACAGGCCTGACCGTTCCGGTCATAGACTCGGGGGCTGTAGCGCCCAATCCGACCTTCCACATCCACATAGTCGTCGCTCATTGTCCCGCCCCCATCCGTCGCTTCGCTCAGGACGGCCCTGATCTCGCGGTGCAGGCGCTCGGTCTCGGCCTCATTCAGCGAGGCTGCCGGACGCAGCGGATGAATACCCGCCCGATGCAATGACTCATCTGCATAAATGTTGCCAATTCCAGCAACAAGGCCCTGATCGAGCAAAATAGTTTTTATTACCGTCTTAGGCCGTCGTGCCAGCCCTTCCGAGAAACGCCGAGGCGTCCACTCTTCCGAGAACGGCTCCGGTCCCATGACGGAGAGCGCCGGGTGCGCTGCCAGCTCTTCCTGTGAAACCAGGCGCATCTCGCCCCAGGTCCACATATCATGGAAGCGCAGTTCATGCCCATCGTCCAGCGGGAAGGCTGCGGCTAGGTACTTCCCTTCCGGCGTTTCCGAGGGCGTCACAAGCAGCTGTCCGCGCATATTCAAGTGGAGCAGCAAATAATACCCTGAATCCAGCGCAATAATCAAGTGCTTGCCGCGGCGCCCGACAGATTCAATGCGCGATGACTGCAGTCTATTCCCAAACACGAGGGGATCGGAAACAGTTCCCTTCAGCATTTTGGCGACTCGGACGCGGGGTATGCCCATCGTCCGGCCAATCAAGCGCTGCTCCAGGCCGCGCCGCAGCGTCTCCACTTCCGGTAGTTCCGGCATAGTCTCCTACTCTGTTTCTCGCTCGCGGCTGTAGACCGACGGGTTCCGCATGGTCGTCGCCAAGTCGCCCGGCGCCCGGCGCAGGGTCCAGCCATCGTGGAAGGTCGCGTCACCGGCCGCTGTTGCGGCTTTCGTATGAAGGTCATTGTCCCCGAGGCGGCGGCCACATCCACCAGGGGCATCCAAAGCGTGACCGTCTTATCGGTGTTCAGGGGCCAGTAGCCCTGGTCCTGGTGCCATGGGGTCGGCCCGCAGCCGCATCGCCGCGCCAGAGGTTGCCGACCTGGAGGAACGCCTTCCCATCGGTGTCGCGGTCATTGAACCGCCCCTTTTTTAACCCGACGCGACGGCCCCGAACTTCGGGATGACCGGGTTGTCCGACCCCGCCACCGATGTGCTGGGCCTGCCCAGTACGTCCTGGACATAGCGAGGCCACCAATCTTCCTGCGGTGTCCACTGGCTGCGCGTGTCCAGGGAAGGAGTCGGGCGGGCGATGATCTCGCCGGCCTTGTCCAGAATATCCTTGACGGTGCCCAAATCAGGCTTGAGCCAGCGGCGGCCGATCTGGGCGTGCAGGACTTCGTCGGCCCAGTCATAGTCCTGGAAATAGGTCGCCAGAGGGTCGTTCGCATGCTGGGCGATCAGCCACTCCTGGCGCTTGCCGGTCTTGCCGTTCATCAGGCTTTGCTCGATATAGTACAGGATGATATGGCGCTCCAGTGGCGTCCGGTCCAGGTTCAGGTGCATCGCCCAACCGACGTGGTTCGGGTAGCGGCTCCAGTCCACGTTATACTTGGCGAACCAGACCTCTCCCATCATCGAATGCCGCGCTTCATCCCACAACTGCCGGCCCATGTCCCGGTAATACTCCCACGGCTTGCCCTTCGTCTGGGCGACGATGCTTGCCATCATCTCAGGCACATCCATCTCGTGGAACCGCTTGAACATCAGGGCCAGATTGCGCTCATCCCAGTCCGCCATGGGGTCCGAGTAAACATCGTTGGCGCGGTAGTGGAAATTGTAGATCTCGCCCGAGCGCGCATCCCGCCGCGGGTCCACGTCCGGGACGAACTCGCCTGAAGCGCGCAGCGCGGGCAAGGCCAGTCCTGCCGGGACCTGCTCCCGTCCGGTGATGCCACCGGCCGCCGCGAGAAGGGCCCGCAGGTGCTCCTGCCACGCGACCGCGACGGCCTGGTCTTCTTCGGCTAATGTCACTGCGGCCAATGCCTGCCGCCCCCATTCCAGCATCTGCTGCTCCTCAGCGACCGCCTGACGCATTAGACGGACCGTCGGGAAATCGAAGAGCGGGTTGACATCGGCCAGGTGTTCTTGATAGGCGGCCAGCAGGGCCGGGCGGATGACGCCGAAGACGCCCGCCAGCAGCTCGGCCGTACACCGCGCCCGGAGTGCCTCATTCATCAAGGCTTCCAGGGCATCATCGGGCGCCTCATCCAGATAGAGAGGCGGGCGGCGCAGCTCGGCCACACGCGCCCGGAGTGCCTGCGAATGCTCGCCGTCGAGGTACAGGTGCAGGCTGAGTGCGCCCTTAACCTCCCACTCGGGGGTCGGGTTCATAAAGGCTGCACTGATCTCATACAGCCGCGCCTCGACATAGTTCAGCCGCCGCATCCGGTCCACGTTCTCGTCCACGCCCAGCCCGATGCAGGACGCCTCAGCATAGGTCGCCAGCCCCGCCAGCGGCGGGATGCCGGGGTTCGTTTTCGCAGAATTCGTGTCGTTTGTCATAGTCATCGGTGGCTCCATTCTCAGTAGGACGCTATCCTAGTGTGCTGCTGATACTTCTTCCCTGGAGTGGCTCATACTTACCACTTACCATAGCGACTTGTTCACCAGCGTCTAGCACCCCGAAGTCTCTGGGGTGATTTTTCATTCACGCGGTGATGAGTTCTTCGGCATGATCACATTGCTCTCTCGTACTTGCGGAGAGCGCGGCAGCAATAACTTCTTCCCGATCCATATTTTCCCTTTCGTTTACCGGCTGAAGGCCAGGACTGCTTTCAGCCACGCCGTCAGAAACGCCTGCCGTTCCTGGTCCGCGAGAAGGATGCTGCTCCGCTTCAGCAAAAGCGCCCATTCAGGCAAGGGTGTTGCTAAAAGCAGCCGGTAGAAGCTCATCTGCGAGTCGCCTAGACGTTCACGGAGATCTTCCAAAGCCGTGATATAGACGTTATAAGGGTGGTTTACTTCCGCCTCAGCAACAACCACTTCGTTTATGCTCACCT
Organism: Armatimonadota bacterium; assembly: GCA_031363565.1. Taxonomy (GTDB): domain Bacteria; phylum Armatimonadota; class Armatimonadia; order Armatimonadales; family Capsulimonadaceae; genus JANXMY01. Next base: position 4,153 of record JANLUQ010000192.1, read on the forward strand.
GAAGCGCGGCCAAAACATCTGGCCGCAACAGGCGCTGCATCTGCTCCACGACGCCCTCTTCACCAGCCCCGTGCCGCAATATATTGGGGATGCGAATATTGCGGCGAGAAGGTGTGCAACGCCTCATGGATCATCGTCCTCCAGCGCAGATCCGGGTCAGCGACGGCATACTCGCTGATGCTGATACTGCCATCGTAGTGCGCCGCGCCGCCAAAAGACAGGCTTCTTGCGATGTATGCCTTCTCGTTCCAGCGCGAGGATCTGCCAAGGATGTCTTCCAGAGATTGAACGATCTGCCGCAGATTGAGTTGCAGCACGCTTTCCATAGCAATCCCCGCTTTCCATAGCATTCCGCCTCTCTCAGAACATAATCACGCTCCGCAGAACGTCGCCGCCGTGCATGGCCTCGAAGGCTTCGTTGACGTCGTTGATCGTGATGCGGTTCGTCACCATCTCGTCGAGTTTCAGCTTGCCGTCCAGGTAAAGCTGGGCAAGCAGGGGGAAGTCGTGGGACGGCAGGGCATCGCCGCAGTGGCAGACGCGCAGGCCGGCTTTGTTCCAGTAGACGCCGGTCGCCATATCGCCGAGGTTCAGGGTCACGGCGTCCTCAGCGGCGGGAAAGCCGATGGTGGTGGCGGTGCCGCCGTAGGAGAGCATTTTGACGGCCTGCTCGGTGCAGACGGGGATGCCGGTCGCCTCAAAGGCGAACTCGACGCCGCCATCCCAGCCGTCCTCGGTCAAGGCGCGCACCTGGGCCACAGGGTCGCCGTCTTTCGCGTTGACCGTGTGGGTCGCCCCGAACTCCAAAGCCTGCTTGAGTTTGTTGGCGCTGACATCCACGGCGATGATCTGGCGGGCGTGCTGGAGCTTCGCCCCCTGGATCACGGACAAACCGACGCCGCCGCAGCCGATGACGGCGACGCGCGACCCGGCGAAAACGGGAGTGGTGTTCATGGCCGCACCGACGCCGGTGACGACGCCGCAGGCGAGGAGGCAGGCCCGGTCGAGGGGCATCTCGGCGGGCATCTTGATGGCGGCCTTGGAGTGGACGACGGTGTAGGTGGAGAACGTCCCACAGCGCAGCACCTGCGAGCAGACCGCGCCGTCGCGCTTGCGGCGGAGGCGCAGGCCGGGCCGCAGGGCCGCATAGCAGTGGCGCGGGTCGCCGCGCTTGCAGGCGGGACACTGCTCGCAAGGGGCGCGGTAGGCGAGGACGACGGGGTCGCCTTTCTCCAGGCCCTTGACCCCCTCGCCGATTGCCTCAACATACCCCGCGCCCTCATGCCCCAGCACGATGGGGAAGGACATTCCGTTGCCGTGGAGGTTCTTGACGGTCAGATCGGTGTGGCAGACGCCGGACGCGGCCAGCTTGACCAGCACCTCGCCGGGGCCGGGGTCGTCAATGGTGATATCTTCGACTTCAACGTCGCGTCCGTCTTCGTTGAGGACGGCGGCTTGGCCTTCGTAGGGCATGGAATGTCTCCTGAAACTTGCGGTGGTACGGACTCTCTGCTGCATTCTATTATAGTCGAAAGGGGGGCAGGAGTCAAGGAAATCCTGCGTCGCCGGAAGCCTCATAAGGCTTGATTTCCCTCTATTTCGGCACCGGCGCAGTGTCCAGAGGCCATCACCCGGGACAATACTTTCTCAGGGCAATGACTTTCCCGCGCTCCCTCACACGCCCCCTCATAGGAACCGATGCATGATATGGATATCCACCAAGCCCAGCCGCTTGTGCCGGAACGCCTGCGGGATGGTGCCGGCGATGGCGAAGCCGAGCGACTCCCACAGTGCGACGGCCGCTGCGTTCGTGCTCACCACGAAGTTGAACTGCATCGCTAGATACCCCGCCCGGCGCGCTTCGGCCAGCGCATGTTCTCCCATCGCACGGCCGATCCCCTTCCCCGAATACCCTGGTGCGACCATGAAGCCGGCATTGGCGACGTGGGCCCCCAGGCCAGACTGGTTCGGCTTCATCATGTATATCCCGGCGACGCTCCCACCCTCGACCGCCACAAAGGCTGTCGCGGGCGGCCCCGTCCACAGTTCCCGCGCCGCGTCTTCAGTCGTGTCCGGGTCGTAGACATAGGTCTCGCCCGCGCTTACGACAGTCCGAAAGATCGCCCATGTCCCCGGCCAGTCCTGCGGCCCGGCAGTACGTATTTCCATCGCCGCCCTTTGCGCGCCGTTACGCACGCACCTTCTTGTAGATGCTCACGACCAGCCAGATCACTGCCAGCACCAGGACGATCGTAATGAGCAGGTGTGTGAAGTCGAACTGCCCTGGATAGTAGGACCCACCGGAGTAGACCGGCGGGCCGTAGTAGAAGGAAGGATAGAACGGCGTGTACATGTACCACGCCGGGTGTGCCCAGCCGTAGGAATAATCCGAATAGCCACCGTAGTAGTGCGCGCTGCCCGCATATCCCCCATAGGACATGGGCCGGCTCGCCACCGGCGTACGCGTGGCATAGGACGAGACGTGGTTCCCCAGCCCCGACCCGCGCGAGCTGCCGAAGGACCCCGACCGCCCGAAGCTGCCACCGTAGGAGCGCGACCCGCCGCCGAACGATCCGCTCGACCGGCCCCCACCACCGAAGGCCCCCCCACCGCCGAAGGAGCCGCTGCCGCCGAAAGAGCTATGCCCACCGCCGAAGGACCCGCCGCCGTGTCCCCCACCCCCACCCCCGCCGCCGCGCGCCAGCGCCGAGACTGCCAGCAGCAGGCAGAGTAATACCATCGTCGTCATCCGGATCTGAAAAAAAGTCATTGCGAAGGTGTCCTCAGGCCTGGAGGGCCTTTCTACTACGTGGCAATAGCCCGGCCATTTTTGGCTGGGGCTGTGATTATGGCCGGAGCTGCGATTTATGCAGCAAGGCCATGCGCAGCTACTTAGCGCCGACGGTGAGCGTCGCCAGGGGGGCGCTTCCGCTATGTGGTAGAAGCATGATTTTCACAGTTGGAACTGGATCGGAACGCCGCCGCATTCTGCCGATACTGGGAGTTTTGAGATAGACATCTACCTGCCGGTTCGACGCCGGCTGAAGGCGCAGTTTTTTGTAAAACACATAGCCGCTTCCTAGAACAGCACTTGTGGCATCTTCGCCATTGATTTCAAACCGTACGGTGAAGCCCTTTCTGTCATCTATCCTCGATGCGTGCAGCATCGCGGCATAGTCGAGCCAGTGGCTCGTATTCCGCAGGGTCAGGGCATAATGCGCCTGACGTCCCGGCGCAGGCCATGCGAGGGCGTGTTCGGGCGAACCTGGCAGGCGATCGGCAGGAGCGGCCGCCAGCGTCAGTGTGCCGGGGTCGCCATCGCGATGCTTTAAAGCATAGTAGGCGGCTCCGGTAATGGTATTTGCCGGGCTTCCGTCGGTATTTTTTTCCGGCGTGAGGGCGACATTTGGACCATCTTTGGCAGAGTTCAAGCAGTAGGTTTCTATTCCATAAAAATCTGGCTCGGCATCGCTGTCTTCTAATCCCTGCACGTTCTCCTTGAAATCTTGCAGCCACCGCTCAGAAGGTGAGTCGTTGATAGGCGAGGCGAGATAAACGAATTTCCGACCGTTCTGCTGCACCCACCGGATGGTGTCGTGCACAGTCTGGACATACTTCGCGCCGCGAAAGACGGGGTCGGTTGGAGCATAAAAGTTGACAGGTCCGTCGAAACCCATCCCACCGCAATGGGGAGCAAGAACGTCTTGCCGCAGCCACTCCCACCCCGCAGCCGTAATCGGACCGGTCGGCTCAATTGCCCACTCAGCGGTCAGGACATAGCTGGCCATACCCGGCGCATACCGGTTCGTAGTATTATTGCTGCAAAATGTCTGCCACTGCTCCGTGAACACAGTAGGAGTCGGCGTCATGGCTTTGTCGGGGAGAATGTCATCCACGACAATGGTCGGGGTGTTCATACCGAGTTTAGCCATCTCCTGTACCGTGTCGTGGTCCCAGTGAGTGCCCGCCTCACTGGTCGGCAGAGCAGACTGGCTACTATCCAGACCACCTTCCAGGAGGGCAGACTTATGAGTGAAATTGGCTACCAGTTTCTTCTGATCCGCCGCTGTAAACGGCGGATAGTGGTTCGGAAATGTCCGGGGAGGACTCCAGCCCCATGTATGGTTGTAAAACCCATCGGCGTTCGCCGCAACATAAGGCCATCGGCTGCGATCCAGCATTTGGTTTAAACCAAATGCTGATCCGACAAAGATCTGGGGATGCCGATTTTGGGCGATACACCGCTGCGGCATACCCACAGCCATCAGAAGCAAGATCGCCGCTGCAACCGAGAGCCGCGACCAGCATGTACCCACTGCAGTGAAATGAGTTTGTACCATGAGTGATCCTTTTGTGAGGAATAATTTGTTTCTGTAGAACTGTAAAAGTAGAATAGCCGAGAACTTGTTCAACAATCAGTAGGGAAAGTGGCAGGCCAGGGAGTGTCCTTGAAGTTACCATGCTCAATGAGCATCGAGTACACAAGTTCGATCCTTAGTTTGGCCCTTATTTTCTTCATCTATACCCGAAAGGATGATCCATTCGCTTTTTGCCGGTGATTATCTTGGTCGTATCACGCCTCATCCCACCCTCGCACAATCGCATCACTGACTTTTGCCACACGGGCCATCACGCGGACGTCGTGAACGCGGACCATGTCGGCGCCGTAGGCGATGCTGAGGGCGACGGTGGCAGCAGTGCCTTCTTTGCGGTCGGTTGGGTCATCGGTGCCAAGGATTCGGCCCAGGAACTTCTTGCGGGAGGCACCGACGACGAGGGGCAGGCCCAAGGCTTTGAGTTCGGGCAGGCGGCGGAGGAGTTCGAGGTTGTGGGCAGCGGTCTTGCCGAAGCCGAGTCCGGGGTCGAGCCAGAGCTGGTCACGGCGGATGCCTTGAGACTCGGCATAGGCGATCTGGCGCTTAAAGAAAGAAAGGACCTCGGCGACGACATCGGTATAAACGGGGTGCAGGGGCAGGTCACGGGGGCGACCCGGCAGGTGCATCAGCAGGAGCGGGACCCGGCGGGCGGCGACGAGGGTGGCCATGGCGGGGTCATAGGTCAGGCCGCTGATGTCATTGACGAGAGAGGCACCGGCATCGAGGGCAGCGCGGGCGACTTCGGCTTTGTAGGTGTCCACGGAGAGGGGAATGGAGGGCATCTCGGCGGCGAGGCGGGTGATGACGGGAAGGATACGTCGCAGCTCCTCGGCGGGCGGCAGGGGGGACTTATCGCCGAAGGTAGCAGGGCGGGTGCTCTCACCTCCGATGTCCAGGAGATGCGCGCCGTCCGCGATGAGGGCATGGGCGTGGGCGACGGCATCCTCGACGCCCTGGTACAGACCGCCGTCGGAGAACGAGTCATGGGTGACGTTCAGGACGCCCATCACGAGGGTCTGTTTGCCGCGAAGCGCCTGCCAGTCAGCATCCATGGGCTAGTTGTACAGGCCCATGCTGCCCCAGGCGACGGGGGTGGGCCGGTCGCCGATCCAGTCGGGGAACTCGTGCGGCAAAACGTGGCTCAGGCGGGCCATGCCGTCTTCGCTCAGGAAGAAGCCGCGTTCCTGGACGGCTTCGGCGAGGTCGCGGCGCAGCTTCAGGAGGAACAAGCGGTCTTCCGAGGCCAGCAGGAGGATATGGCGGGTCTGGCTGTCGTCCAGCTCCTCGATGGCCTCCTCGGCGTCCTCGTAGGTGTCGCTTTCGGGGTGGGCCATGTCCAAAGCGCGCCCATAGGCGCCGACGGCGGCCCGCAGGTTGCCCTGCTGCTGGAACAGGAGGCCGCGCCGGAAGTGGTGGTTGGGGTTCAGGGGGTCCAGCCAGAGCATCTCGCCGGTCACCTGAAGGGCCTTATCGAGCTGGCCAAGCTGCAAATAGGAGACGCTGAGGACATCGCGGGCGAACAGGCTGCGGGGAACGAACTTGATCAGGGCGCGGGCCTCCTGCACGGCCTCATCATAGCGGCTGGCTTCGACTAGGGTCTCGGCCAGGGCTTCGCGCGGATCACGGTCGGCGGGGCTGAGGTCTGTCGCCTGGCGCAGTGCCTGGACGGCCTGGTCGGTGCGGCGGGCCTCGCGGCAGAGGAGGCCCAGCCGGAAGAAGGCGACCGCATCCTCGGGCCGCAGGCAGGTGACCTCACTCTGGCAGGCGATCGCCTCGGCGAAGCGCCCTTTCTCCGCCAGCGTTTCGGCGCGCTGGGCAAGACGCCGGGCGCGGGCCTGGAGCCGCCGCCGCTCGGTGGAAGGCGATTCAGGGACAAGAGCTGGAGGCATGAGGGTCATTCCGCGGTGTCCTTTGCGATACGTTTGCAGTTGATGACAGCTTACCCGGATTTCACGGGCATTGATGCGCGCGGGGCAGATAATCCCGTCAGAATACGGGCAGAGAGGTTCCGCCGGCAGGCTTATCGCGGGTCGGCACCTCGCAGGCGGAGAGCGCCCCGCTGCCCGCGCAGTCGGTGCAGCCGCCTTCGGTGTGGTCTACGCAGCCAGGAACCTCCCCGATGTCTTTGGCACGCACCTCGACGAAGCGCTGCGACTCAAGCTGGACCGTCACTATCTGCTGGATGAGGTTGACTTCCTCCACTTTGGCCCGGCCCATCGGAGTCATCACCACCATCCCCGCTTGGGGCATGGGGGGTCGGCCCAAGTCGTCCCCCTCCTGCTCATAGCGCAGGCAGCACATCAGCTTGCCGCACAGGCCGGAGAACTTGGCGGGGTTCAGGGCTAGATTCTGGCTCTTGACCATCTTCATCGAGACGGGCTGGAACTCGCGCAGAAAGGTCGAGCAGCAGGTTGGGCGTCCGCATGGGCCGATGCCGGGAAAGACGCGGGCATGGTCGCGCGCCCCGACCTGGTGCATCTGGACGCGGACATGCAGCACAGCGGCCACTTCGCGGACGAGGGCGCGGAAGTCCACGCGGCCCTCAGCAGTGAAGTGGAAGGTCGCCTGCGCCCCATCGAAGGCCCATTCGGCCTCGACAAGTTTCATTGGGAGGTCAAGTCCGCCGATTTTCTCCAGGCAGACCTTGTAGGCCTCGGCCTGCTTCCGCTCGCCGCGCTCCCGCCGCTGCCAATCTTCGAGCAGGGCACGGCGCAGGACGGGGCGCACCGGGGCGGGTGCTTCCTCGTCGGGGACCGCGCGGGCGGGGGTTTTGACGAAACCGAATTCCAGGCCCGCCTCGCCCCCGACGACCACGGCATCATCGGGTGCGAGTTCGAGCGGCCCCGGATCGCAGGGCGTGATCTTCCCGAGCGGCTTGAATGCTACTCCGACGACAATCGGCATGATCTCTGGTGTCTTTCCGCGCACCCGCACATCCGGCGGGCCACAAGCTGTTGCTGCTACTATACCCGAAAGGCGCAAGCAAACGGCATACGGATACACCCCGTCTTCCTGCCGGGGGCGAATGCCTGGCTTGGCCGGGCGTCCGCCGCTTTACGTGTGATGCTTTTAGATAATTTGGGACTGCTCCTGCGCGTCGGCGTCCAGGGGACTGGACCGAGGCCCGGTGGGTGTGGGCGGGCGACCGGCTCGTGTCCAAGACCGTCACCGACAGCCAGGGAGGCATGGCTGAGACCCGCGACTTCCTGACCGGTCGCCCGACCCGCTCGGGATTGAGGACGGGGCGGCAAATGGAAAAAGCCGTGCCTGTCAACCGTAGTTGACGCGGGACGGCTTTTCTTTGCACGGGACTTGCTCTTTTCGGAGAGTCTCATGTGCAGCCGGAGATTGTCCGGTATTGCTATTATTATAACATTGGTTCTCCATTCTGTCAAGCGGTTTGGCAAGATTCTTTACCAAGTAGATTCAGAGCAGGGCGACGGCGAGGGCGGCCTTGTCCTGGGCGGCATCGCCGAGGGCAGCGGGGAGGATGGAAACGCCCTCCCAGACGCGCGGCCAGCAGTGCTGCTGGGTGGCGGCGCGGATGGGTTCCAAGAGTAGGTCGGCGGCATGGACGGCGAGGGTTCCCAGCACGATGCGTTCCAGGTTAAGGGTGTGCAGGAGATTTGCCAGGCCAATGCCCATATAGAGGGCGACATCGGCGATGATGTCCTGCGCGATAGGGTCGCCGGAGCGGGCGCGGGCGCAGATGTCGTGGGCGGTCAGGGCATCCTCCTTGTAGCGCTCACATCCCATGCGGGCGAGGGAGGTGCCCGAGGCCAGGGCTTCGAGGCAGCCGCGCTTGCCGCAGGGGCAGAGGGGGCCGTTGGGCAGGACGGTCGTATGGCCGACCTCGCCGGCCAGGTCGCGCCGGCCCCGGTAGAGGCGGCCATCCAGGATGAGGCCCGCGCCGATGCCGGTTCCCATGGTCAGGAAGGCCATATCCCGGCAGCCTTGGCCTGCGCCCCAGCGGTGCTCGGCCAGGGCGGTGGCGTTGGCATCGTTCTCCAGGCGTGTCGGCAGGCCGAACTCGGCTTCCAGGAGCGACTTCAAGGGGACGGCCTCCCAGGCGGGCAGGTTGGGCGGGGCGTAGACGACGCCCGTAGCGGAGTCGAGCGGGCCGCCGCAGGAGACGCCCAGGGCGGCCATATCCGCGGGGGCAACGCCGTGGTCATGGCAGACCTGACGAATCAGGCCGCAGAGGAGGGCGATGGCCGCCTGCCAGGAGTCGCGCGGTGTTGGGGCGGACACGCGGGTCAGCACGGTGCCGTCAGTGTCACCGATGACGGCGGCCGATTTAGTGCCGCCGATGTCCAGGCCGAGAATAAGTGTCATCGCGCTACTGTGTGCTCTGCGTGGCGGGCTGACTGCGGTCGGCCATGGCGGTTTCGGCCTGCTTGCCGAACGCCTCGCCCTTGACGTCGTGCTGCTTTTCGGCGCTGGGGATGCCGCTATTGGCCGGGGCCTCGCTGCTTGCGCCCGCGTGGTGGCTCCGCAGGTTGGCTTCCTTCTCCTTGCCGTCGCCGCCGTCGGCGAACAGGTGTTTCGCGGTCACGCTCTCGCCGGTCGTCGTCTGCTCGAAAGCGTCGGGCTGTGTCAGGCCGACGTGGTCCTCAATCGTGTCCGCCATAGTCTTGGTTCTCCTCTAGACCCCTTGTACCCATCTGAGATGCGCCTCGTGCATGGCCGGGACGATCTCATGGCCGGTCTGGGGCAGGTACAGCATTTCCTTCTCGCACCGAAGTTCGTTGTAGACGGCGTAGATGGTGGGCGGCTTGCAGCTCGGGTCGCGCCCGCCCGCGCTCACC
>JANLUQ010000234.1:0-14499 GCA_031363565.1 Armatimonadota bacterium
GCAGCAGCAGCTTGCGCTGGCGGCGCGACTCGACATTGTAGCGGTTGCCCTGCTCATAGGGCGCGATATAGAGATTATAGACCCACACCTCGCCGTTCTGCACCCGGCAGAAGGAATCCTGCAAGTTCGCGAGGCCGAGCCGGACCGACTTGATCTCCGTCCCGGTCAGCGCGATGCCCGCCACATAGGTCTCTTCCAGAGCGTACTCGTGCCGCGCCTTGCGGTTGAGCATCGTCGGATTGCGCTTTTTCTCTTCTTTATCTTTGGGGGTCGTCGCCATAGTTAAAGATATTATAGCAGAATTCCGACAACTGTTATCATGGGTTGTCGCCCGACGGCAGGGCGAACATGGTATAATAAGGCGTCTTGGGCCGTCTGAGGACGTCGTGAGAGGGAGCATGGAGATTTGAGCATCTACGTCGTGACGGGCGGGGCAGGGTTCATCGGGTCGCACCTGGCGACACGCATCGGGCAGTCGGGCCATGAGGTGCGCGTGCTGGATAGCCTGGAAGGGGCGGCCTCGCGAGGCCGCGCAGACGCCTTGGCGTCTGTCCCCCATGTCGAGATTATCCAGGGCGATATCTGCGACGAAGCCCTCTGCCGACGTGTTCTTGCGGGCGCAGAGTTCGTTCTGCACCATGCGGGCGAGGCCTCGGTGCAGCGCTCTTTGGACGACATGGCCGGCTGCGCCGCCGTCAACATCGGTGGCACGATCAACCTGCTGGAAGCCGCGCGGGCGGCGGGGACCGTTCGGCGGTTCGTCTTCGCCTCCTCCTGCGCCGTCTACGGCGACACGCCCGGTGCGGCCAAGCATGAAGCGTCGCTGACCGATCCGCTCTCGCCCTATGCCTCCTCGAAACTGTCCGCTGAATACTTCTGCCGCAACTTTTTCCGGCTGTACGGGCTGCAAACGGTCTCACTGCGCTACTTCAATGTCTACGGGCCGGGTCAGGACCCGGCCGGGGACTACGCCTCGGTCATCCCCAAGTTCGTCACAGCCATCACGCGGGGCGCGACGCCGGTCCTCTACGGCGACGGCGAGCAGTCGCGGGACTTCATCTATGTAGACGACATCGTCGAGGCCAACCTGTGCGCGGTGAGGGCGACGCGCGGGGTGGGGGGCCGGGTCGTCAACATCGGCAGCGGTCAGAGCACGTCGCTGAGGCAGGTCTTGCAGACTCTGGGGCAGGTCCTGGGCCATGGGGTCGAAGCGGAGCACTGCCCGACGCGCCCTGGCGACATCAAGCATTCCCGCGCCGACATCGCGGCGGCGGCGGGGTTGCTGCAATTTACGCCTTCCGTGGGTCTGCGCGACGGGTTGGCACGAACTTTGCATTGGTATCAAGGAGAGAGCGGCATCGCCGAGGGGAATGTCGCCGAGAGCCCCATCTAAAGGAGTAGTTTTTCACATGAACATCTGCGTTATCGGAACAGGATATGTCGGGTTGGTTACGGGCGTCGTCTTTGCGGACATGGGCAACGACGTCGTCTGCGTGGACAAGATCGCGGCCAAGGTAGATGGGCTGAATCAGGGCATCATGCCCATCTACGAGCCGGGCCTGGAAGAGATGGTCGGGCGTAATGTCGCCGATGGCCGGCTCCAGTTCACCACGGACCTGGACAGCGCCGTGCAGAAGGCCGAGATCGTCTTCATCGCCGTCGGCACCCCACCCAAAGCGGACGGCTCGACCGACCTCTCCTATGTGGAAGGCGCTGCTAAAGGCATCGCGCGCGCCTTGAACCGCTACAAAGTCATCGTCAACAAAAGCACCGTGCCCGTCGGAACCGGCAACTTCGTCCGCGAGGTCATCGAGATGAACAAGAGAAGGTCCGTGGACTTCGACGTCGTCTCCAACCCTGAGTTCCTGCGCGAAGGCTCGGCCATCACCGACACCTTGGTCCCCGACCGCATCGTCATCGGCGCCCCTTCCAAGATCGTCGCCATGCGCCTCTTGGAGCTTTATGCCCCGCTGGAGCGCCCGATGATCGTCACCGATGTCGCAAGCGCCGAGATGATCAAGTATGCCTCGAACGCTTTCCTCGCCACCAAGATCTCGTTCGCCAATGCCATCGCCAATATCTGCGAGGAGGCCGGGGCGGACGTCACCCAGGTCGTCAAGGGTATGGGCCTGGACACCCGGATCGGGTCGGCCTTCCTGAACGCCGGGCTTGGTTACGGCGGCTCATGCTTCCCCAAAGACACCCGCTCCCTCCTGCACACGGCCCAGAGCTACGGCTGCGAGTTCCCGCTGCTGGCCGCCACCATCGAGACCAATGAGCAGCAGCCGAAGCGTTTCATCGCCAAGATCCACGATGCCCTGGGCGGCGAGTCCCTCAAGGGCAAGACGGTCGGCATCCTCGGCCTGGCCTTCAAGGCCAATACCGACGACATGCGCGAGGCGAAGTCGCTGGACGTCATCGCCGACCTGCTGGCCTCGGGCGCGACCGTCAAAGCCTATGACCCCATCGCCATGGAGAACACCAAGCCCGTCTTTCCGCACATCACTTACGGCGCAAACGCCTATGAGGTCGCCACGGGAGCGGACGCGCTGGTCATCGTGACCGAGTGGAACGAGTTCAAGAACCTCAACTTCGAGCGGCTGTCTGCCCTGATGGCCCGCCCCTTAATCCTCGATGGCCGCAACCTCTATGACCCGGAGCGGCTGCGGCGGATGGGCTTCGAATACCACTCCATCGGCCGCGCACCCATGCACCCGGTCATCAAGGTGCCGACAGACCTGCCGATCAGCAAATCCGCCCTAAAGGAAACCGTAGCCGCCTCATGATCGCTCCAGAGAAAGCCGCCCCCCTGAAAAACCTCGTCCAGCGGCGCGGCGTCCGCCAGTTTATCAAGTTCGGCATCGTCGGCGCAAGCAACTCGGTGATCAACTTCGGCCTGTCCAACTTGTTCCATTACAAGCTGGACTGGCCCTTGATCCCCGCGCTCACCGTCGCCTTTTTCCTGTCCGTACTGAACGGCTTTTTCTGGAACCGCCACTGGACCTTCAAGGAGGCGCGTGGCAAACCCGCACACACGCAGTCCCTCCAGTTCCTCCTCGTCAATATCGTCGGCTGGCTGCTGAACACCTCGATCGTGGTCATTATCATCGCCTCGGTCAAGGGCCACGGGCTGCTCGGCGACCCCATCGAGTTCCACCGCATCGTCACCGCCATGCTCACCAATACGGGCAAACACGAATACGGCCCCCTGCTGTTCAACGGGGCGCTGCTGGCTGCCGCCGCCGTCGTCGTCTTCTGGAACTTCTTCGCCAACCGGTTTTGGACGTTCAAACACTGAACGGAACGCGCCACTGAGATGGTCGCCGGCCCTATACATGAGATGGTCGCCGGCCCTATACAGGGGCTTGCTGCGTGTGATTCCGTGCGATCTCCTGCCCAACGCCCCCGAAGCCTTCATACACCTCCCGCGCACGGGCCAGCGCCGCCTCGACGTGCGGCAGAATGTTCGATGCGCCGACATGGGCGATGAAGTCGCCGCGTTCCAGCATCTCCGCAGGCTGGTCCCGCGCGCCGCACAGGAGCAGCGTCTTGCCTGCCGCCCGCAGCCTGTCCGAGAGGGTCTCCAGCGCATGAAGCCCCGTCGCATCCAGTGCGTTCATGTTCCGCAGCCGCAGGATGACGATGGGCATGAACGCGCTGATGTCGCGGGTTTCCTCCAGCAGCTTTTCCGAAGCGCCGAACAAGAACGGTCCGTGGATACGCAGGATTGACACATAAGGCGGCACCTGCTTATCCTGAAGGATGTGCGCCTGCCCGTCTTTGATATACTCCGCCGTGACGGTCGAAACGGTCGTCGTCTCCGACACGCGGTGGATGTAGAGCAGCGCGGCCAGCAGCATCCCTACCTCGACGGCGACCGTCAGATCGGCGGCCACTGTCAGCAGAAAGGTCGCCGCCCAGACCGCGATGTCCGCTTTGGCGAGATGCAGGATCACCCCGATCTCCCGCCATTCCCCCATATTGTAGGCGACCACGAAGAGGACGGCGGCGAGCGTTGCCAATGGGATGAAACGGGCCAGCGGCGCGGCCACCAGCAGGATCAGGAGCAGCGTCAGGGCATGGACGATGCCCGCGACCGGCGACTTTGCCCCGGCGCGGATGTTGGTCGCCGTCCGCGCGATCGCGCCTGTGGCCGGGATACCGCCGACAAAGGGGACCGCCAGATTTGCCAGGCCCTGCGCGACCAGTTCCACGTTGGAGTTGTGCTTGTCGCCGCTCATGCTGTCGGCGACCACCGCCGAGAGCAGGCTTTCGATCGCGGCCAGCAGAGCCACCGTGATCGCTGACGGCAGCAGCGGCAGGATGAGGTCGGGACGGAACGGGGGAACCGCGAAGTGAGGCAGCCCCAGCGGGATGCCGCCGAACTTGGTCCCGATGGTCGCGATGGGAAGGTGCAGCAGCGCGGTCGCTGCGGTCGCCAGTATGAGCGCCACGATCGAGCCGGGGACGCGCTTAGTGAGGCGTGGGACCAGCAGGATAACGGCAAGCGAGGCCAGACCGACCGCCGTCGCCGCTGGGTCCACGCTGCCGAGGTGTTCCCCCAGCACCCGCAGCCGGCCCGGAAAGTCACCCGGCACGGGCGGCGTTTTCAGGCCCAGGAAGTCTTTGATCTGCGTCGAGGCAATCAGAAGGGCGATGCCGTTGGTGAAGCCGATCGTGACCGGGCGGGGGATGAACTTGACCGCTGCACCCAGGCCGGTCAGGCCCATGACGACCAGTATCACGCCCGCCATGAGCGTGACCACGAGCAGCCCGGAAAGGCCGAACCGCGCGATGATGCCGGCGACGATCACCACGAATGCGCCCGTCGGCCCGCCGATCTGGGTGCGTGACCCGCCCAGCGCCGAGATGATAAAACCGGCGACTACCGCCGTGTAGATGCCGACCTGCGGGGCGACGCCGGAGGCGATCCCGAACGCCATCGCCAGTGGCAGCGCCACCAGCCCCACCGTCAGACCCGCGATGAGGTCGGAGACGAAGTCGCGCGCCGTGTAGTGCCGAAGGCACAAGAGCAGCTTAGGCGTCCACTTCTGGTTTTTCTGCTTCTGGTTTTCCTGCGTCGGGGCCGTACTCATTTCGCACCCACCTCCGCTTCATCCCGGTGGCTCATGAGCATGGACGCCGCTTCTTCCATGTGGGTTTGGAAGTACCGACGCATCACATCCAGCACCTCGATCAGCAGTGGGTCGCGCACCGAGTAGAAGACTTGATTCCCCTCTTTGCGGTTTCTCACGATGTTCCTTGCTTTCAGCACCGCAAAATGCTGGGAAGCATTCGCCGGCCCCAGGCCCAAGCGTTCGACGATGACCGAGACGGGCAGCTCCCCCGCACGGAGTAGTTCGATAATGGCGATGCGGGTCGGGTGGGCAAGCGCCTGAAAGATATCGGCCTTGAATTGTCGCAAAGTGTCGGGCATGGGTTTCCCCTTCCTCTCGCATGAGATGAACTACTCGCCCAATCATACCTTAAATTTAGTATTTTCGCAATGTCTAAATTAATAAATAAGCAAAATGCCACCATAGAGATCACCGTGTCAATGGGTAGAGTCTCCCTGTGCGCCTCGTATCGGGTTCGTGATAAAGATGTCTGGGGACAAAGTGCGGCGAGACGCGGGTGCTGACCCTCTTGACTTCCCCTATCCCTCTTGGGTATAACTTACCCGTCTTGCCTATCACTTCCATATCCGTCAAGCTGACCCGCGCGCAGGTCGCGCAGATGCTCCAGATCACGCCAAAGACCCTGGCCGTTTGGGAGAAAAGTGGGCGCATCCCCGTCCCCGAGCGGGACTGGCGCGGATGGCGTCTCTACGATGAGGCCGCCGTCGCCGCCGTCCGCGCCGCAATCGGGACGCCAGAGGGCGCGATGAATCGCGCCCCTACGTCCCCTGAGCAGAACCGGCCGATGCAGATCAGCGCGCGGAACGCCCTGCGCGGCATCGTCCGCGAGATCACTGGCGACGGCATTCTCTGCGAGGTGACGCTCGATCTGGGGAACGGGCAGGAGGTCGTGTCCGTCATCACGCGCTCTTCGGCCCAGCGTCTCGGCCTTCAGCCCGGCGTCGAAGCGACCGCGCTTATTAAGTCCACAGAGGTTCTCCTTGCGCGTTAGACTTCGATTTCTTTCCCTTTTCCTGGTGGCTGCCTTCGCAGGCCCCGTCCATGCCGACCCTTTGCGCGTGGCCGCTGCCGCCAACCTGCAAAAAGTGTTCACCGAGGCACTGCTGCCCGCCTTCCTGAAAAAGACCGGCGTTGCGGTGATGCCCACCTATGGGGCGACCAAGGCGCTCGCCACGCAGATCGAGAATGGGGCACCGGTTGACGTCTTCGTCGCCGCCGACACGGCCACGGTGCAGAAGCTGGCGTCCGCGCGGGTCGTCGTGTCCAGCACCGTCCACCCCTACGCCATCGGCCGCCTCGTCCTGTGGTCGAGCGCCTTGGCCGCGCATCACCCGCAGCGGGTGCAAGATCTGGCTGACCCAGCCTACGCGAAGATCGCCATCGCGAACCCCAAAACCGCCCCCTACGGGCTGGCCGCCGAGCAGGCGTTCGCGCGGGCGGGGATCGCCCCGCGCATCGCCCCGCGCATCGTCCAAGCCGAGAACATCGGCCAGGCTTTGCAGTTCGCCCAGAGCCGCAACGCCGATGTCTGCCTCACCGCCCTCTCCCTGGTCATCGAAGACAAGACCGACCCCTATGTCATTGTCCCGGACAGCCTGCACGACCCGATCACGCAGAGCCTCGGCCTGGTGCGGACGACTACGCAGACGACCCAGGCTTTGGAGTTCATTGACTTCCTGACCGGCCAAGACTCCGCGAAGATCTGGAAGCGCTACGGCTACACGCTGCCGAAGCCGCCGAAGACGCGGTAAGGGAGAAGCAGCAAGCCCGTGGACTGGTCGCCGCTCTGGCTCTCGCTCAAAGTCGCCTGCTGGGCCACCGTCTTCAGCGTCCTCTTCGGCCTGCCCCTGGCCTACCTCCTGGGCCGCGTCCGCTTCCCCGGCCGCAGCCTGCTGGAAGGGGTCGCCCTGCTGCCCCTCGTCCTGCCGCCCACCGTGCTCGGTTATGCCCTCCTGGTCGGCCTGGGCCGGCGTGGGGCGCTGGGGGCCTGGCTGGACCGCGTTCACCACCCACTCGTCTTCACCTGGCAGGGGGCGGTCGTCGCCGCCTGCGTCGCTTCCCTGCCGCTGTTCGTCACCCAGGCCCGCATCGCGCTTTCCGCTGTGGACCCGGACGTCTTGGCTGCCGCCCGCACCGATGGGGCCGGCTTCTGGCCGGTGCTGCGCTTCATCCTGCTGCCGCTGGCCCGCCCCGGCCTGGTCGCGGGCACGACTCTGGCCTTCGCCCGCGCTTTGGGCGACTTCGGCGCGACCTTGATGGTGGCTGGGGATACGCCCGGTCAGACCCAGACCATGCCGCTCGCCATCTACGACGCCGTCCTGTCCGGCGACCCCCACACCGCCGCCATCTTCGCCGCCCTGTCCGCCGCCCTGTGCCTCACCGTCTGCGTGCTGGCCGCCCGGCTGGGGCGGTAAGGGCAGACTGACGCGAAAGGAGCACTCTGATGACACTCACCCTGGAACTGACGCTCGAAGAACACGACGCCCTCCGCCGCCGCGCCGAGGCCGATGGCACCGGAATCGAGGCCGTCCTGCATGCCCTTATCGCCGCGCTCACACCGTCCCTGCCTCCGGGGGATGCGCCGGGCGCTCCGCCGGATGACCTGGAGGAGCGGGCCGAGCGCGACCGGGAGCGGGAGGAGGTTCAGGCGAACCTCGCCCGCTGGCGCGCGGAGCAGGAACGGCACTAGGGGGCGCGAAATATAATCCGCTCCGTTGCGAGGTCCCTTGACATGGAGCCGCTGGAAAACGCGGACGCGCCCGGCTATACGGCGTTCATCCATCAGCTTCGCGCCCGGATGGGCAAGGCGAACTGAGCACAAAAAAGGCGGGAGACTTTCGTCTCCCGCTTTGTTTGGGTTGCCTGCGGCTGCTTAGGCGAATTCATTAAGCCTGCTGCCAACGCGATGGCTGGAATACGCCGACGAACTTGCTAGTCGGCGAACTGTGCCTCATAGGGGATCAGCCCCAGCCGTGTGGCGCGGCGGAACGCCTGCACACGGTTGTTGACGTGAAGCTTGTCATAGACGTTGGCGAGGTGGAAGTCAACGGTCCGTTTGGAAACGAACAGCGTCTCAGCGACCTCGCGGCTTGATTTGCCCTGAATGACGTGCGTCAGCACCTCGATCTCTCGCTTCGTCAGCTTCACGAGCTGCGACTCATCGCTGCCCCCTGAAGCCGAAACGGAAGCCTTTGGTGTCGATAGCGTCCCTGGGACGACAGACATTGCTGTCATAAGAACTCGCTCCTTTCGCGATGCCGCCTCCGAGATAGATTATGGCGGCGCGCCGGGCTTTCGTTAGGGCGATGTTCGTGTGGATGGGTGTAACGACGCCTGCATCTGCGCCGTGAAGGGCGTGAACGCAGGGCAGCGCCCCCCGCCTCTTGTCGAGGCGGGGGCCGTTGCCTTCCGAAACCATTCCCTGGTGCAGCTGTTCAGCGCGCTGTGGAGGCACGACGAGCACCACCGGACCCAAGGGAAGCGCTACTGAATGTGGAAGCGCGTGATCTGGCTGAAGGTCTGCACGGCGTTTGAGATGATCTTCAGGTTCGTCGGGGTCGGGAGGAGGTCCTCGATCGCGTCCGCCGTGCCGACGACGACGACGTAGTAGTCCTGCCCGCCGTTCAGGCCGGGAACGACATAGGAGTTGCTTCCGGCCGGGAGGGTCGCGGAGACGGAGACCGGGCTGGTGGCGATAGTCGGGTACTGGTCGTAGACGAACACGACATACCGCTGCGTGCCGGTGGCGGGGGTCCAGGTGACTGTGGCAGAGCCGAGGTACGACTGGCCCGGCGTCGGCGTGGTCAGGGTCAGCGCGCCGAGCGGGGTGATCGAGAGGACGGAGGACAGGCCCGTCTCCGCACTGTCGGTGTTGGTGGCGCTGAGGGCGAAGTTATACTGGGAGCCGGCCACCGTCGTGCTCTGATTGGTGGAGAACGTCACATCTGTGTAGTAATTCGCCAGAGGGTCCTGGAGGAAGTCGTAGGCATCGCTCTGGCTCTCGGTCGGCAGGACGCCGGGCGTTGAGGCTGTCCCCGTCGTCCGGTAGATGGTGTTACCGACGACGCTGCCGGCCTGGGCCGGGTTGTCGAAGGCGACATCCGTCTCGACGGCATAGTCGCCCAGAGCGTGGGCGGAGAGGCGCTTGCCGGTGGCGACGTGGCGGCTTGCCGCGCGGGCAAAGTCAGGGCAGAGGCGGCGGCGGATCTGGTCGTAGACCGTGCCGGGGCCGCCGGCGATATGCGCCAGGATCGCGCGTCCGCTCTGCGAATCAATCGGCTCGGTGGCGGCGGTCACGAAGACGAGGGCAGGGGCGCCGACGGCCTGGCCGGTCGAGGCGCTCAGGGTGAAGTTCCGGCTGTAGACGCCGCCCGACTGGAAGGCCGCCAGCGTGAATGTCTGGTTCTGCTGGCCCGGCGTCGAGGCGGCGATGGTCACGGCGCCCCCCGAAGGTGGATCGGAGGGGATATTCGGGATGGTGTAGACGCCGTTGGAGTCGGTAAAGGCGACCAGGGAGGAGTAGTTGCCGGCGACCTGCGCGCTGCCGTTGGGCAGGGCCAGGAAGACCCGGACGCCGATGAGCAGGCTGCCGTTCGTGTTCCGCACCGTCCCGCTGACCGTCGCCTGGCGGTTCGCCGGGGACAGGAGGATGTTGGCATTGGAGACCAGGAAGCCGCCCTGCGTCAAGACCTGCGTGCTGCCAGTGTACTGGGTATTGCCCTGCTGGACCGAGGCGGCGATGCGGTGGACGATGTTGCCGGTCAGGCCGTTCAGCCGGTAGCCGCCCTGACTGAGCGAGACCGTGGCGGACCCACCGCTGTCGGGGATGAGTGTGACGCCGGGAACGCCGTTCCCCTGGGGGTCCGTGACCCGGCCGATCACGTCGGCGTTCTGGAGGATAGGACCAGTGCCGGTCCCTGTCGTTCCGGTGGTTCCCGTCGTTCCGGTGGTCCCCGTCGTTCCGGTGCCGGTGGTCCCGCCGATGGTTGTGTTGCCGTTACCGCCCCCGCCGCCGCAGCCGGCGAGGAGGGCCGCGCCGAAGGCACCGGCGGCGAAGAGGAAAGGCGTGAGAGAGGAGCGAGACATGGAAGATCCCTTTCTGTGAAGCTCAGGAAGCCCCCCGGCCCCCAATTCTGGGGGGATAAGGGGAGTGAATACGCGGTGAGCGTGATGGTTTCCGTTCTGTATCCGGTTCCCCCAAAATTGGGGGTTAGGGGGCCAGCAGCCCCAGGGCCACATCCACATTCCGCGTCGCCCGCGCGCGCAGGGCAGGCAGGGCGGCCCGGAGGGCGGCGGCGCGGTCGGCCCGCTCGGCCCACACGCGCGTCAGCAGAGACTGGAGGATATCCGGGTCGGGTCGGGCCAGATCATACACGGCGTCGCCCTGCCCGCTGCCCTGCATGAAGGCGTCCACCTTGGGGTCATACGAGAGTGCGACGGACGGGACGCCGGCGGCGGCGGCCAGGATCAGGGCGTGCAGGCGCATCCCGATCATCAGCTCACAGGCGGCGATATTCGACAGCAGCGGCGTCAGCCCCTTTTCCAGCGAGCACAGCGTCGCCCGGTTCCTCACCTGATCTCCTTGATGCCATTGGCGGGCGAATTGTTCCGCGACCGGCTTATCGGTTTGAGGCTGCATCGGCAGCAGCAGCGCGCGCCGCCCGCTGAGGACAGACAGACAGGCATCGGCGACATGGACGGCGAGGCCATCCTGTCCCGACCAGGGCCGCAGGGCGACGCCGAAGGAGGCGGTCCCGTCCGCCGCTGGAGCAGGGCTGCCCAGCAGTAGGGCGGGGTCGGCGGTCACCTCGATCGGCGGGCGCGTGACGCCGACCGCGCGCAGCAGGGCCGCCGAGTCGGGGTCACGCACCGTGACGGCATTCAAGCGATCCGCGACCGATCGGACCAGGCGGCGCGAGCGGGCCAGGCGGAGCGGGCCGATGCCCTGCGCGATGAACATGGTCTTCCGACCGAGTATCTGCGCCATCCGCACGACGCCGAGATAGTAAAAGATGCCGTGCGCCGAGGTCACATCTTGCAGCAGGCTGCCGCCACCGGACAGGACCAGGTCGGCCCGATGAATCTCGCGCAGCAATGCGCCGGGCTTGTAGCGGTCGGCGGCAGCGATGCCGTGCGCGGCTCTGGTCTCGGCTGGCCGGCCCGACAGGGCGACGATTTCCAGTTCCCCAGCGGCCATCTCCCCGGCGGAAGGAGCGGCCCGGAACCCCGTGACCAGCCCGGCCAGGACGGCCTCATCCCCGGCATTGCCGTAGCCGTAGTATCCGGACAGGAGGAGGCGCTTCACAGTGCTGTTTCCGTGGAGGCGGGCCGCGCCAGGGCGAGCCAGAGCAATGCGCCGAAGAGCGCGCCCAGAGCCCACCCGATCAGCCCGCGCAGGCTGGAGATCAGCAGCGGGGTATGCAGGTGGCAGAAGGTGTCCATCAGCGACGATTGCCCGATGGCCCCGATGACCAGCAGCGGCAGGGTCCAGCGGACGAACCGGCCCGAGGCCGCCGCCGCAAGGCCCAGCAGCAGGGCCGGGTGACCCAGCAGGAACTCCTTGGTGCGCGGGCGCACCAGCAGATAATGGTCCAGCAGTGACCGCGTTTTCAGCTCGGTCGCCGAGACGCCCACGCCGGGGTCGTTGCCGCTGCGAGCGACGAACAAGGCCAGGGCGACCAGGGCCAGCGCGCCGATGACGACTTGCCCGACCAGCAGCGGGCGCGCGGCGAGTGCCCGCAGGCAGTCTTCCACCGCCCCCCGACGCTCCGCCCATCCCGCCTCGGGATGCAGGGCGGCCAGCCCCAGCCCGTAATACAGGGCGACCAGGAGGACGGGCGTCACCAGCACCAGCTTGACGCCCAGAAAGGCATCTACTTTAATCAGGAATAGCCGCCCCGAGAGCAGGCCGACCACAAGGATGATCCCGATGATCGTGAGTGCCGTCATCCGCGCATAGGTCCCGATAGCGCGGCCTAAAATCGCGCCGGTGGAGCCGCTCCGCGCGGTCCGAGGCAGGGCAACGGCGCACAGGCCCAAGGTTGGAAAGACGCAGGCCGCAAGCAGGGCCAGCGCCTCGCGGCCCTTCGGCGAATGGCCCGGTAGGGCCAGTCCGATGGCCAGCGCCAGCCCGAGGACAAGTGCGGCGACGAAGGCTGTGCCCGAAATCCCCGAAAAGACGCGCAGCAGCAGCAGCGCCCCGCCCGCCACGCCCAGCGCCATCAGGGCGCGCAGGACAAGGCCGGGCGCGGGGTCGGTGGCATACGGATGGGCAGGGCCGGCGACGGTCAGGTGCGCCTCCTGCATCCCCTTGACGATCTGGCCGACGAACTCGGTGTTGGCATGGATCGTGTCGGGGTCCTTGGTCAGCCCGAAGGTGAACAGGCGGATATAGCAGACCCGGATGTTGCGCTCCTTGGCGGCCCGGACGAACCGCTCTACGGCCGTCGGCTCATCCATGGTGCCCATCTCTTCGGTCCCGATGCTGTGGACACGGACCGTGCGGGCCGAGGCCATCCGGGACAGGTCCTCGTCGCCGAAGGTCTTGCCCAGCTCGACGCTGCCATAGGTCAATCCGTCCGCCTCCAGGGCGTCCGCCGTGGCTTTGAGGAGGCCCCGATTGCCCAGCACGGATGACCCGGCGAAGATGACCGGTCCGACTCCTTGCGCGTCCGCGCACTGATGCTTAGTCTGCGCCAACTCCCAGCCGATGTTGTCCGCTGTGACGCCCGTGAAGTTCACCAGGCGCGGGGAGACCAGCAGCCCGTTCTGCTTGACGGCGTCCACGGCATCGCCGCCCAGCCCGATGGGAATGGTGCTGAACTGCGGCCAAGGCGACCCGATCCGCAGGCTGTCCACGCCTTCAGGCGTCACGACCAGGCCGGGCGCCTTGTGCTTGAGCATCTGGATCACGCGTGGGCGCTCTGTCGGGAAGCCGGGCGCGAATGTCAAGAGCGTCTCATCGCCGTCCCGCTTGTAGGCCACGACGCCATTGGCGTTCAGCGTGCCCAAGGTGTCCTCGGTGATCGCGACCGTGGTGATGCCCGCCGCCCGGAGCTGCTGCAAGACGTCGTCCACCTGCCGCCGCGTCGTGTTCGCGAGTGCCTGCGCGTCGCCGTAGTCCACGACCAGCTCGACGCGCCGGTTGCGCGCCTCCGCCTGCCAGCGGTGCCCCGCTGAGACCAGCCCGCCGAACAGGCCCAGGGCGATGAGGAGAAAGAGTAAAAGGTTCGGTTTGATCAAAAAGTGGTTCTCGGTAAGTGGCAGATGCTATGCAGGGCTAGGGACGGGCTAGGAACGAGTGATTTCAACCACTTGTTCTGCCGTTGATGTTACGCGGGCCTCGCCTCGAGTTTCAGTCGATGGCGACCTTTACACAGATTATAAGGCCGCCGCCGGGTTCTGTCAATGACTCTATGCTAAGAATGCATATAAAAAGAGGAGCGGGCGTCTTCAGTTGCCCACTCGCAGTTTTAGACACACTCTAAGACGCGCTCCACGGAGGCGGGTAGACTACCCGCCGCTGCCGGGCGGCGAGGTTCCGCCCGCCCAGCAGCAGGATCAGCAGGACGCCTGCGAAGAAGCCGCCGATGTGGGCGAAGTGCGCGACGCCCCCGCCATTCGTCATGCCCAGGCCCGAAACGCCCTGGAAGACGTTCAGCACGATCCACAGCAGCAGCACCCAGAACGCCCGGACCTCGGCCAGAAACCCGATGAAGAAGAGGGGCACGATGCTCAGGACGCGCGCGTTCGGGTACAGCACGAAATAGGCGCCCAAAACGCCCGCGATGGCCCCGGACGCGCCGACGTTCGGGATCAAGGAGTCCGGGGCAATGGCGATCTGGGCGACTGAGGCCGCCAGGCCGCAGGCGAAATAGAACAGCAGGAACCGGACCCGGCCCAGGACATCCTCGATGTTGTTGCCGAATATCCACAGGTATAACATGTTGCCGCCGATGTGCAGCAGGCCGCCGTGCAGGAACATCGAGGTGAAGACGGTCAGCCAGAGCGGGTGGGGGCTGGGCCCGTACACGATGTCGCCGGGTCCGAGCCGAACGACCGCGCCCGGCGGCGGGTGAACCAGGTGCGCCACGCCATCACGTCCGATGTGGGCGAATGTCCCGTTCAGGTCAACGCCGTGCGTGACCGCGTAGGGCACCAGCGCCCACGCCTGCTCCAGCGGAAGGACCTGCTGGCCGATGTAGACCAGGACGTTCAGGGCAATCAGCAGGAGGGTGACGAGGGGGAAGGTGCGGGTGGGCTGGTCGTCTCGCAGTGGGATCAACGGCGTTCTCCTTGCATTCTAGCATACTGGGCATCTGGGTGTCAACCGAAACTCATCTTGACAGCCTGCTTCCGGGCC
>JANLUQ010000235.1:0-7630 GCA_031363565.1 Armatimonadota bacterium
ATAGGCCGCGAAGGGTTCAGCGACCTGACGCGACGCGGGTTGGCGGTCTATGAGAGCAAGCTGAAAGCCAAACTGGAACCTGAGTACAACAACCAGTTCATCGCCATCGAGCCGGATTCGGAGGAATATGCCATCGCCGACTCCACCGGCAACGCGATGCGGGCGATGAGGAAGACCCACACGGCCAAGCGTCTGCTCCTGATGAAGATCGGCCCGGAACCCGAATACGGTCTGGCGGCCCGTATCCTCGCAAGTGAAATGCGGGAAAGAAGCGGAACCAAGTGATCTTTGGCCATGTTCGCGACAGGTTTCCTCGCGTCTCGCTGAGTCTGCCCGGCCGAGAGGGACCAATCAGCATCGAGTTCAACGTGGACACCGCTTTTGACGGCGACCTTGCGCTTCCAAGCAGCGTGATCGCTCAATTGGAAGCGGAAATCGCCGAAGAGCAAATTGTTCGGTTTGCCGACGGCAGCGAGCGGGAGCGGCCTCGTTACGAGATGACGCTGATTTGGGGAGATGAAGAACGCATCACCGAAGTTCTTGCTTTGGAAAACCCACCCCTGCTAGGCGTCGGCCTGATGGAAGGCAATCTGCTACAGGCTGAGATGCAGACCGGCGGCGAGGTCTCGCTAGAGCCTCTATAAGAGCGACAAGACGCCCCGCACTTGCGGCGGGCGTTTTTATATGGCACGGTCGGATCACGGCATGGTCGGGATATAGCATGGTCCCCTGCCGGCATGGCCCCCTCCCAGCCGCCTTGACACCCGTTATGCCTAGATGCTATCATAACGCTATGCACCTTCCCAAACCTTTTCTCCGCGCCTTGCTGCCGCTGACCGCCTTCTGCACCGTCGCGGCGTCCGCCGGCGCTCAGGCCCTGCCCTCCCTCCGCCCGCCCGCCGTGCCACTGGTGACGGACGACCCGTACCTGAGCATCTGGTCCGAGGCAGACCACCTCACCGACAAGGCCACCGTCCACTGGACTGGACGGCCGCACTCGCTGACCAGCATGATCCGCGTGGACGGGCAGGCCTTCCGGCTGATGGGCGCAAGGCCCGCCGCCGTCCCGGCCCTGCCGCAGACGGCCCTGCGCGTGCTGCCGACGCGGACCATTTACGACTTTGAGAACCCCGCCGTTCATGTCACGCTGACATTCATGACGCCCAAGCTGCCCTCCGACCTGGACGTCTATGGCCGCCCCGTGACCTACCTCACCTGGGACGTTCGGGCGGTGGACGGCAAGAAGCACGCGGCCTCCGTCTACTTCGACAACAGCGCGGAACTCGCCGTCAACTCGCCCGACGAGGCCGTCGTCTGGCAGCGTCAGGCGATGGGGCCGCTGGTCGCCCTGCGAATCGGCACCAAGGACCAGCCCGTCCTGGGCAGCCGGGGCGACGACATCCGCATTAACTACGGCTATGCCTATGCCGCCGCGCCCTCGGCAGGGACGCAGGCCGCGCAGGGGGCGGCGGACACCGTGCAGGGGGCGTTCGTGACAAGCGGCAATCTGCCGGGCCGCGACGACACCCGGATGCCGCGCGCCGTCAAGGACGCCATGCCCGTCTCCGCCCTCGCTTTGGACTTCGGCAAGGTAGGAGCCGAGCCGGTCTCGCACTACGCCATGCTGGCCTATGACGAGATCTACGAGGTCCGGTTCTTCCAGAAGAACCTGCATCCGTACTGGCGTCGGAACGGCGCGGGTCCCTCCGACCTGCTCCAGACAGCGGCACGAGATTATTCTGCCTTGTCGGCGCGGTGCGCCGCCTTCGACGACTCCTTGATGGCCGACCTCACGAAGCAGGGCGGTGCGCGCTATGCCCAGATCGCCGCCCTGGCCTACCGCGAGGCCATCGCGGGCACGGGCCTTGCCGCCGACGCCGACGGGAAGCCGCTGCTGTTCACCAAGGAGAACACCAGCAACGGCGACATCGCGACTGTGGACGTCATCTTCCCCGCAGACCCGATCTTCGTGCTGTTCTCCCCCGCCCTGGCGAAAGCCTCGCTCGTCCCCGTCCTGCTGTATGCGGCCTCTCCGCACTGGAAGTTCCCAAACGCGCCACACGACCTGGGGACATACCCCATCGCAAGCGGGACGGATGACGGCGGCGAGGGCATGCCGGTCGAGGAGAGCGGCAATATGCTGATCCTCCTGGACGCCATCGCCAAGGAGGACGGCAACGCCGACTTCGCCTCTCGGTGGTGGCCGAAAGTGACTCAGTGGGCCGAGTACCTCCAGTCTTACGGCCTGGACCCCGAGGATCAGCTCTGCACCGACGACTTCATGGGGCATCTGGCACACAACTCCAACCTGTCCGTCAAGGCCATCATCGGCCTGGCCGCGTATGGCGACATGTGCCGGATGCGCGGCGACAACGCTGCGGCGGAGAAGTACTTCGCCATGGCGAACGGCTTCGCGCGGCACTGGGTCCAGGCGGCGGGCGACGGCAGCCACTCCCGGCAGGCCTTCGACAAGCCGAACACCTGGAGCCAGAAGTATAACCTGGTCTGGGACCAGATCCTGAACCTGCACGTCTTCCCGGCCACGGTCGCGTCGTCCGAGATCGCCTATTACAAGAGCGTGCTCCAGCCCTACGGCGTCCCGCTCGACTCGCGGACGCACCTGACCAAGACGGACTGGTCGCTGTGGAGCGCCACGATGGCCGACAACCAGGCCGACTTCGAGACGCTGGTTTCGCCGATCTACGACTATTTGAACACGACCACGGCGCGTCAGCCGCTTGTGGACTCCTATGTGACCGACAACATCAAGAGCGACGGCATGCACGCCCGCCCAGTTGTCGGCGGCCTGTTCATCAAGATGCTGTCCGACCCCGCCATGTGGTTCAAGTGGTCCGCGCGCGGCGCCGATGTGCGCGAGGCATGGGCGCCCTTCCCCACCCCTCCGACTCTGGAGACCGTCGTGCCCACGTCGCAGGTCACACCCCTCCTCTGGCGCTACACGACCACCGCCAACAAGCCCGCCGCCGACTGGTACACAACCAGCTTTAACGACTCGGGCTGGAAGGAGGGTCCGGCGGGCTTCGGCACGAACCCGCCCGGCGTCAAAGCCAGCACGGTCTGGTCGGACACGCCCGGCGACATCTGGATACGCCGGAAGTTCGACATGCCCGCCGGCAAGTTCGGCGACCTGGAGTTCCTATGCTACCACGATGAGGACGTCGAGATCTACATCAATGGCGTCCTCGCCGCCAGCGCGAGCGGCTTCACGTCTTCCTACGACGCCCTTCCCCTGTCGGTGGCGGGTCGGGCCGCGCTCCACGCGGGCGCGAACGTCATCGCCGCCCACTGCCACCAGACCACTGGCGGCCAGTTCCTCGACATTGGCCTGGTCAATGTCCTAGCGGCTCCCATCGTGGGGGCCCCACATAACACGCCGCTTAACTAACAGGCGTCAGTAGTGCCCCGACCATAGACTGAACCGCCCGGACGCAACCCTGCGTCCGGGCGTTTTCGTTTCTAGCCTGTTAGACGTGCTTCAGCTCGCCGTCCAGGGCATAGCTCTTGCCGGCCTCTGTCTCTAGGGTCGTGCTCTGTTCACCCAGGCGCACGGCGCAGGGGCCGCCGATATGGGAGAGGACGGAGGCCCGCGTCAGTCTGCCCTCGTGCCAGGCGACCCCCACCTCGAAGCCGCCGCGCGCCCGCAGGCCGCGCACCGAGCCGGAAGGCCAGGCGGAGGGTAGGGCTGGGAGCAGGTGCAGATCGCCTTCATGGCTTTGCAGCAGCATCTCGCAGACCCCGGAGACCGCCCCGAAGTTGCCGTCTATCTGGAAGGGCGGGTGCAGGTCGAACAGGTTCGGCGCGGTCCGATCCGGCGTCAGGAGCATCTCAACCAGTTTATGGGCATGGTCGCCGTCCCCAAGACGCGCCCACAGGTTGATCTTCCAGGCCAGCGACCAGCCGGTCGCCTCATCGCCGCGCGTTTCCAAAGACTTGCGGGCGGCATCAAACAGGGCGGGCGTCCCGCGCTTGGTGATCTGATGGCTGGGGAACAGCCCATACAGGTGCGAGACATGGCGGTGGTGCTGCTCCGGTGCGTCGGCGTCCCAGTCTTCCAGCCATTCCTGAAGCTGGCCGAGATGCCCGATCTGCATGGGGGCGAGGCGGGCACGGGCGGCACGGACCTGGGCACGGAAGTCTGAGTCTGTGCCCAATATCTCGGACGCCTGGGCGCAAGCGTCGAACAGATCACGCAGAATTTCCATATCCATCGTCGGCCCCGCGCAGACGTTCGCACCGGAATGGTGGGCGTTCTCGGGCGACACGGAGGGGTTCGTGACCAGCCACTTGTGCGTCGGCTCCTCAACCAAAGTGTCCAGGAAGAACTGGGCCGCGCCTTTCATCATAGGATAGTGGGCGCGCAGCGCCTCTTGATCGCGCGTGAACTCGTAATGGTCCCAAAAGCTTTTGCAGAGCCATGCGCCCCCGGTCGGCCACATGCCGGGTTCGGCGAAGTCTACCGGGGCGGTCCCGCGCCAGCCGTCCGTGTTGTGGTGGCAGACCCAGCCGCCCGCGCCGTACTGTACGCGGGCCGTATTTTGGCCCGCCTTAGCCAGTTCGCCGATCATGGCAAAGAGCGGCGCGTAGCACTCGACGAGGTTGGCGGGGGCAGCGGGCCAGTAATTCATCTCGGTATTGATGTTGACCGTGTACTTGCTGCCCCAGGGCGGCGTCAGGCTGTCGTTCCACAGTCCTTGCAGGGTGGCGGGCTGACCGCCGGACCGGGAGCAGGAGAGGAGCAAATAGCGGCCATACTGGAAGTGCAGGGCGGTGAGCGCGGGGTCGTGACCGTCCGCGAATATCTTGACACGCTCGTCGGTCGACCTGTGCGCGGCGTCCGTCGTGCCGAGGTCGAGCGTAACGCGGTGGAACAGCCGCTGGTGGTCTGTGATATGGGCCTCACGCAGATGGACGAGTGCCTGGGCTGAGGCGGCTTCTAAGTAGTGTCGCGCTTGCGCCGGTGCGTCACCGCTCACATCCCGGTAGTTCGTGTAACTGGTGCCGATAGACACCAGCACCGTCACGGCGTCGGCTCCAGTCACAGTCAGACGTCCGTCCCCAATATGGACCATTCCGCCTTCGGCTTTAGCCCGAGCGAGTGCCTGAAACCGGACCGCCCCCTTGACGCCGTTCGCATCGCCACTGATGCCGCTCAGAGCCAGCGTGTTCACGTCAGGCGTCGTCATTTCGGACTTCTGCGGGCTATCGAAGGTGGCGATGAAGGAAATCTGGCCCGGCTTATCCGTCGTCAGCCGCATCACCAGGACTTGGTGAACGGCACTAATGAAGCACTCGCGGGTGAAATGAACGCCGTCCACCGTATAGGACACGCGGGTGATGGCGGTGTCTAGGTCCAGCTCGCGACGGTAGCCGGCCACGGAGGCAGGCGGGGGAAAGTCGAGTGTCAGATGGCCAATGGTCTGGTAAGGCAGCTCGGGTGCGGGGATACCTATGAACTTGGCATTGATGAGCGCCTGCGCCTCGTGCCACTTGCCGTCAAAGATCAGGCGCCTGATTTCAGGCAGGGCGGCCAGACCCTCGGGATTGGCGGGTGTGTAAGGGCCGCCCGCCCAAACCGTACCCTCGTTGAGCTGAAGCCGCTCGGTTTCAACGCCGCCATAAACCATCGCGGCCAGACGTCCGTTACCAAGCGGCAAGGCTTCCAGCCATTCTTTGGCCGGGCGGCGATACCAGAGCGTTAGCGGCTGCGGCGGCGGCGGGACTTCCCCTGTAAATGTCACGTTTCGGTCTCCTATCTCGGCCCTAAGCCGCAGCACCACTGTCCCGGCGATGGGCATGATGGCGCGGCCCAGCACATTCGTAAAACGCCATTCCCCAATGGCTCCAGGCAGCGAGGCCGCCACATGGGGACCAGAGGCAGCCCGGCGGGCGATCTCGTCAGGCGTCAGCACCCGCCCATAGACGGCGGCCCGCAGGATGTGTCCGTGAAAGCGGTTCTCGCCGTTCGGGTCCATGCCGACGCGCAGTGGGACCGACGTTTTGGTCAAGGGCGGAAACACGCCCTCCGTGACACGGGCGACTTCTTTGCCGTCTAAGTACAGCGCCATGATCTTCTGCGAGGTGCTGTAGACACTGACACAGTGGGTCCAGTGGTCACTGGACAAACGGGCATCATAGGAGCATTGGCCTTTGGCTGTGATCAGGCGGAGGGAATTGCCGGGGTAGGTGTCTAGCAGGAAGCTATCGTTTGTCCCCGGAATCAGTTTATCAAGGATACGGCCTCCCCCCCGGGGCATGGGGTCGGCCTTCACCCAGGCTTCCAGAGCGACAGCATCAGAAAGGTCCAGGGCGTGTTCCCCCACCGCCTGATAGATCGGGCCATTTTCGGACAGCATCAGGCCATCGGGCGCGGGCGTGTCCGCCTGGCCTTCTTTTAGGAGGGACACAGCAACGAGGGCGGCAAGGCCTGCTTGGAGGAACTGGCGGCGTTTCATACTTCCACCATTATAGGGCCGCCACGGGCTTTCGTCAAGCCGCCCTTGTTTTCAGCGTGTCCCCAGTGCGGCAGACAGGCCGGCGCGGGCGGTCAGGAGAGCGGCCTTTGCTTCGGCCAGAGTGCCACGGGCGCGGGTGAGGGCAGCAAGAGCATCCAGCCGCTCCGCCGTGAGCGACTTGCCGGCATTGTAGCGCAGGGTCGCCAGGTCGTAACTCTCCTGGGCGGCGGCGAGGCCCGTCTGCGCCGCCCCGATCTGGGCCGTGGCCGTTTGCAAGGTCAGCCAGGCACCCGCCGATTCGCGCGCCGCCTGAAGCCGGGCTTTATCCGCTTCGGTTTGGGCCACCCGCAGCTGCGCGGCCGCCGCATCCACGTCTGCCTGGCGCTGGCCGCCGTCGAGGAGAGGCAGGCTGGCGGTCAGGCCGACGGTGTAGCCGACGTGCCCACTGCCCACGCCGAATTGGGCATCTCCCATGGCGATGGCGTAGACCTGGGGCGAGTAAGCGCCTCGTGCGCTGGCGACACTCGCCTGGGCGGCGGCAGTGCGCGCGAGTGCCGCCGCCACCTCGGGCCGCCGGGATTGTGCCACCCGGACCGCCTCGGCCACAGTCGCGGGCGGCGGGGACATGTCGGCCGGCGGCGTATCCAGTGTGTCGGCCAGGGTCAGCATGGACTCCTGCGCCAGTCCGAGGAGCGCTTTCAGGTCAACGAGTGCCAGTGCCGCGTCGTTCTGCGCCGCCAGAAGTGCCTGCCGGGCATCGGCCTGCTCCGCCTGTTCCCGGTGTAGGTCCACGGGTGCCATTCGGCCTACCGTGACCCGTTCCCCCGTCACCCGTATCTGCTCGTCTTCCGCTGTCAGCCGCGCCTGGGCCGTCTCAACCCGCGCCTGCCCCAGCAGGGCGCGTGCGTAGGTCTGTGTGACCTGAAAATCCAGAGTCAGCCGCATGGCCTGCACAGACAATCCCGCAGCTTCACCCTGACGCTGCGCCTGAATGATGTTCTGGCCCAAACGCCCACCTGTACTAAGTGGGACCATGAGCATCAGGTCTTGATCGGCAAACCCACGTGCTGGGACGCTGAAAATGTTCTGCGGCCGGATGCCGGGGGACGAGGTCAGGATGTTGGATGAGTCGCCCGCGGTCGCGTAAGTGGTCGTGG
>JANLUQ010000276.1:0-9327 GCA_031363565.1 Armatimonadota bacterium
GTCATCATGCGGCAAACCGGGTCTTTGACGTCATGCGCGTAGGCCGGCAGGGACGCCATCAGGAACAGGGCCAGCGCTATCCCCGACTTACTTCCCACTGGCGGGGTAGCCCTTCACGATGCCCTCGCGGCGCAAGGTTTCGACTGCTTTGGCTGCCCAATGGTTCGGCGGCACGTCCCGGAAGCCGCCCAGCGTCCCCTGCATGGCTGGCTCCGGGCGATTGATGGCAACGGGAGTTGGCTTGGCTGTGTGCTTCTTATGCGCCAGGTGCTTTGGCGCAGCGGACGCGCTCAGAGCCGCCCCGAAGGCGAGCAACGCGGACAGAATCAAGGGGTACTTCATGCCTGATTCTACACGAAATCGGGGGGCCGGAAGTTCCCACCGAAATTAGTTTGCGATGAATATTTGACACCACAGATGACTTGTGTTAGGATGAGTACGTGACGCTGAACGTGAGCGTCCTTCGGTCATCGCTTCGCTTTGCTGTTACGACTCGTCGTTCTCACGCTCTGCCGTCGCTGTTCCTGATTGGAGGATCGTCATGTTCTCGTTCCCGCTCTTGGGCCGCTCCTAGCCTGCTGGTCCTAGCCTGTCTTCTCAGCCTGAGTGCTACCCCTGCTGCCCGCGCCGGCTCCTACATATTCGGCGGCTACAGCGGCGGCACCGTGACCTACACCATCTCCGGCAATCCCAACAGCCCTTCACCAACAACTACGGCACCAGTGGCGGCAGCTACGCGGGCAGTCACTACGGCGTTTACACCCCCGGCGATACCGTCAAGTGCCAAGGCGCTATCACCACCACCTTCCAATGGCAGCCCGCCTATCCCGGTGAGCCATTGCCCCAGAGCGTCATCACGCAGGAGAAGTGCAGCGCCGGCTACGGGGGCGCGTCCGGCACAGCGGACGACGGGCTGGGGGATGCACCGGTTTCGCAGCCCTACTCGGGCCAGTCCAGCGGGACGCGGTACAAGGTGGTGACGGGCCAGGCGACGATCACACTGACGTGCAGCCCGAGCGCGACGGTGACGGCCAACGGCCAATCCTGTGGGGCCGGCCTCACCTACTCTGCCGCCGTTAGCCCTGTCACTGTCACACTGAATGGTTCTTTAGCCGATAGTAGCCATCAACTGAATATCTTAGCGGGTCAAGGCTGCCAAGGCATTCTGAATGCCGGTCCGGTGACACTTTCGAACTTCCAGTGGACTGTTCCCGGAACCACATTCGATCACTTTTATATATCCTCTGACCAAGCACAAGGCTATCCAGTCTTCATTGATCCCGCTGTTTGGACAACAGCGAGTCCAATCTGACACTGGAACACTCCAGGCAACTTCTTCATTTACACGGTTTCAGCCACAGCCCAAGCCAGTGTGAATAGTCAGGCAATTGGGACCGTCAAAGGTCAACAAAGCATCACAGTGGTGACAGTTCCTTACACTGCGAAGGCAGTAGCTGGCCCTGCATCCTTCGAAAAGCCTAATGGGAAAGTGACTGGCGTCCAGGCTGGTGCGCCTGGTGGCGAGGGATTATCGATAAATCCTGTATCAGTCACGACGCCCAATCCCTTCGCTCAGTTCGGATACTGGGGAACTTGCTTCTATGTGCAACTTTTCTATGAGCAACGGGTCCTAAATATGGGCGGCATTAAGTTCCCATATTTGACAAATGGCTATGTCTTGGACAACGAATGGCCTTATGGCCTAGTTGTACAGGCCCCAGGTCCAGGTTCCCCATCGCCGGTTCCGGCTTTGCAGTTCAGCGACTCCCCGGACATGGGCTGTGAAAACTTTAGCGGAATAGTCGTCGCTGATAGCTTCAAAGCCTACTTGATGTATCAGCCGCCAGGTAATGGCTTCACCTCGCAGCCAGTGCCTCTGAATCTTACCCAGTGGAATTGGAAGGTGAGTGCCAACAACAACAACGGAGTCTGGACACCAGACCCCCCAGGCTTTTGCACGATAACCTCTGATGCTCCATCAACAGAGTTTCCAGCCTGGACTGCCAGTTTCGTAAACACTGCTGGTAACACAGGACATCAAGACCCTCAGAAGCTCTTATCAACACAGCCGACCGTGTCAAAGAGAACGGCTATGCGAAGGCACGCGATTTTAACGCCTCGGCACCACTGAGATCAGCCAGAGGTCCTCCTTTAAACCCATGGAGGAGGACCTCTGGCTACTTCCGGGAGTGAGACAGTCGCATTAGATGGGAGGATATCAGATGAGGGGCTTGAGATCTCTGGCGGGAGCCATCATGGTTGTGCTGGTCAGCGCCGTAACATTTTGCCCGTACTATTATGTGTTCTACAAGTCTCACACTAGACTGTATGACAGGATTCTCTCGATACAGAGTGATCCAAGCCAGATGCCGCGTGAAAAGGGCCAGTTGCCACTTCTGTACGTCTCCTGGTTTTACCAAAACAGCTTTTATGGGGGTCGGGATTATGCTCTTTACAGCACCGGCGCAGCCAAAGCACGGCGCATCACGAGCGGCGGCATCCAAGGGGGATCAGGCAATAGCCCGGACATACAGACGTGGCCAGTGCTGAAGCAACTGTCTTCCTTGCCAACGGGGCTGACCGGCCCTACTGCCGTACCCGCGAACCGTCTACTGATTGTTAGCCTGCGTCATGGGAGCCAGTGGAAGACCTACTACTACGACCGTCAAAAGCTTCCCATGCCGGTGCAATCCATCGCACGACTGGCAGAAGTCAAGGGCGCTTAGGGTCAAGGGTAATGCGCCGGGGCGAAGGCGACACGGTTTGATACAGACAAAGGTGGGGAGGCTGGGGCAAATGCCCCGGCCTTTTTCGCTGAGTATGCTAGACGAAATCGAGGTGGGCGAAGTTCCCGTCCAGCACCGGCGCGGAGGGGGTCTGGAGCCACTTGTCGAGCAGGGTGGCGTAGACGGAGCGGAAGTCGGTGTGCATCCGCAGGTCGCCGTCGTCCAGATCGGTCAAGCTGGGGTACTCGCCGTAGACGCCGCCCTTGATGGACCCGCCCGCCAGGAACATGACGCTGGCCGCGCCGTGGTCGGTGCCCGAAGAGCCGTTCTCCTTGACGCGCCTCCCGAATTCGGAAAAGGTCATGGTGATGACGTCGTTCGCCCGGCCCTGGGCGGCGAGGTCGGCATAGAAGGCGGCCAGCCCGTCGGCCAGCTCGCCCAAAAGGTTTGCGTGGGAGCGGGGCTGGTTGGCATGGGTATCGAAGCCGCCCATGCCGAGGTAATAGACGCGGGTGCCGACGCCGCCGGTGATCAGCTTGGAGATGGTTTGGAGTCCATTGGCGAGGCCGTTCTGCGGGTACGGGGCGGCATGAGTGGCCTTGACATCGTAGTCCTTGAAGGCGCGCTTCATTTCCAGGCTGCTGCTGTACGCTTCGCTGCCGACGTTGCGGACGAATTCGGCGTGGGAGCCGGCGACGGTGCCCTGGGCATAGAGGGCGCGCAGGGTTTCCATCTGCTGCTGCTTGTCGGGGGCCTGACTCTGGAACCCGAAGTCCTGGCCGCCGCCGATGACCGAGGCGGGGACGCTGTCGGAGAACATGGCGAGCGGCAGGGCGGAGCCGAGGGTGATGCCGGACAGGGGGTTGCCGCCAAAGTGGCCGTCCTTGTCGAAGTAGCGGGCGAGCCAGCCGGTGCGCTCGCGGACGTCCACGGCGGGGTTGCCGGTCTGCCAGACGTCCATGGATTGGAAGTGGCTGCGGTTCGGGTTGGGGTAGCCGACGCCCGTAATGACGGCGAGCTGGCCCTTGTCGTAGAGGGGCTTCAAGGCGCGCATATTGGGGTGCAGGCCGACGGTTGGGCCGATCTTGACGACATCCCCGCCGGCGATGCCGATGGTGGGCCGCGCTTTGGCATAGCCCAGG
Organism: Armatimonadota bacterium; assembly: GCA_031363565.1. Lineage (GTDB taxonomy): Bacteria > Armatimonadota > Armatimonadia > Armatimonadales > Capsulimonadaceae > JANXMY01. Next base: position 3,869 of record JANLUQ010000276.1, read on the forward strand.
TCGGTGTAAGGGATGGCGGTGTTGAGACCGTCGTTGCCGCCGGACATCTCGATGACGACGAGGATCTTGCCGGCAGGGATGGCCGGCAGAGGCGCGGCCAGCGGGTCGGCGGCCTGGGCCTGAGCGGCGCGCATCAGGAAGGTGGGCATGGCAAGGCCAAGCCCGACGAAGGTCAGGCCGTTCTGCAGGAACCGGCGGCGCGTGGTCGGGTCATAAATGGACATGGTTTGTTCTCCGCGGAAGGAGGGCGAACACAAGGTTCGCCCCTACGGGGCAGGCGGGCCTTCTTAAGCCCTTGCGGGGCAGGCGGGCCTTCTTAAGCCAGTTGATACTCGGGCGCGGACAGGATCAGCGACACCAGGCCGGGGGCTTTGGCGTCGAAGTTGACCTGGGCCGGATGACCGCCGTCGCGGGCGAATGCGACGAGGGCATCGCGCGTCTGGGCGCTGGGCGCATGGCCGGGCAGCATCAGGCCCCAGACGGCGTCCACGAGGTTTTCCGGGGTCGTCAGGCCGCCGGGGGCGGTGCCGTAGGCGGCGATGGCGCGGTGCAGGCGCGGGCCGAGCAGGCCGTGGCGGTTCATCTCGTAGGTCAGGCCGCTGGCGAAGTTGACGCGGGTGATCAGGGTCATCGTGTTCATCCACGTCTTGCCGCCCGGCCAGCCCTTGACGTTCGGCGGGCTGAACAGCTCCTGGCCCATCGTGCGGGTCGCAGACAGCAGGCTGTTGTTGGCGGCAGAGAATGGGGCGTCGAGTGTCCGCAGGGCGGTGACGACGTACTCGGTGGGGTTTTTGATCTTGGCGTGGTAGGCGGCATCGGAATAGAAGGCGGGTGAGTTCAAGATGGCGGCGACGACGGCGCGGATATCATAGCCGCTGCTGAAGTAGGTTTTGGCGAGCGGCGCGATATCGGCGGCGGTCGGCGTCTCGTGGACGAAGTATTTGAACAGCTTGCCGCAGATGAAATTGGCGGTGGATGGGTGCTTGACGACGATGTCAATGATGTCGTCACCGTTGAAGGCCCCGGTCTGGCCCAGAAGGGTCTTGACGCCGTCATCGTGGCGGTCGGCGTCGAACACGAAGACGGCCTTATCCCGGTCGAAGTGCCAGCCGGTGAAGGCGCGAGCGGCCTCCTTGACGTCGGTCTCGGTGTAGCCGTTGCCGACGCCCAGGGTAAAGAGTTCCAGCAGTTCCCGGCCATAGTTCTCGTTAGGCCGGCCCTTGCGGTTCTCGGCCCCATCGAGCCAGACCAGCATAGCGGGGTCGCGCGAGACGGCCTGGAGCATGGTGCGGAAGTTGCCCAGTGCGTGGGTGCGAAAGAGCTGGTTCTGCGTCCACATCCAGCGCGGGTTGTCCACTTTGTAGTTGGCGGTGGCGAAGTGGTTGTGCCAGAACAGGGTCAGCTTCTCTTCGAGCGGTCTTGGGGTATGGGACATGCGGTACATCCACCACTTGCGGATGCTGCTGATGTCATCGAAGTCCACATAATCACCCTGAATGCCGGCAAGGACCGCATCGAACGGGTCGGGCACGGCCTCGGGGTGGAGCAGGCGGCTCGTCGTCCCGGCGACTCCGAGCTTAGTATACTCAGTCCATTCCGAGGGCCGGGCGCCGAAGCCCGCGCGTCGCAGCAGGTGGGAGAGGCGGCGGGTATCAGTGGTAGTCAGTGTCATCAGGTAGCCTCCAGAGAAGCGGACACGGCGCGAGTGCGGGTGGGACGCGGGCCGGGAAAGAGACGTAATAGGGTATGGACGCCTTATTATACCAAAAGTTCACTGATTATTGCAAAGGGACTTTCGCGGCAAGAAAGGGCCACCGATATGAAGAGAGGGCGCGATTCATCGCACCCTTACGGTGTCGGTTCTTCCGGCTGTTCCCAGGATTGGGCGCGGGCGACGGCGCGTTTCCAGCCGGCGTAGGACCTCTCGCGCTCGGCCTTGGCCATTGTCGGCTCGAAGCGGCGGTCTAGGGACCAGTTGGCTTGGAGTTCGGCGGTGTCTTTCCAGAAGCCGACGGCGAGGCCTGCGAGGGAGGCGGCGCCGAGGGCGGTCGTCTCGGCGATTTGAGGGCGCTCGACGGGGGCATTGAGGATGTCGGACTGGAACTGCATCAAGAAGTCGTTGGCGACCATGCCGCCGTCCACGCGCAGGTCGGCCAGGGGGGTGCCGCTGTCCGCCGTCATGGCGGTGAGCAGGTCGCGGGTCTGGTAGGCGACTGCTTCCAAGGCGGCGCGGGCGATCTCCGCCCGGCCACTGCCGCGCGTCAGGCCCAGCAGGGCGCCGCGCGCATATTGGTCCCAGTACGGGGCGCCCAGGCCGACGAAGGCGGGGACGAAGTAGACGCCGCCGGTGCTTGATACCGAGGTCGCGAGGTGCTCGGACTCGGCGGCAGTTTCGAGGATTCGCAGGCTGTCCCGAAGATACTGGATGGCCGCACCCGCGACGAAGACGGACCCTTCGAGGCAGTAGGTGATTTTCCCGTTCAGGCCCCAGCCGATGGTAGTCAGCAGGTTAGAGCGGCTCTCGATGGGCGTCTCGCCGGTGTTCATCAGCAGGAAGCAGCCGGTGCCGTAGGTGTTTTTGACCTGGCCGACGTCGAAGCAGGCCTGGCCGAAGGTCGCGGCCTGCTGATCGCCGGCCATACCCGCAATCGGGGCCGTGCCGCCCGCGCTCAAGAGGCCGGGCTTGACCTCGCCGTAGGCGGCGCTGCTTGGGCAGACGGTCGGCAGCAGGGCGCGCGGAATGTTGAGCAGTCGCAGAAGCTCCTCATCCCAGTCCAGCGTATGGATGTTGAAGAGCAGGGTGCGGCTGGCATTGGAATAATCGGTGGCGTGAATAGTCCCGCCAGTCAGTCGCCAGAGCAGAAAGGTGTCTATCGTGCCGAACAGCAGGTCGCCATTCTCGGCCCGCTTGCGCGCACCGGGGACATGGTCCAGCAGCCATTTAAGCTTTGTACCGCTGAAGTAGGCATCCAGGACCAGGCCGGTTTTGGCCCGGACTTTCGGCCCCCATCCAGCCTTTGCCAGAGCGTCACAGTCGCCCGAGGTGCGCCGGTCCTGCCAGACGATGGCATTGGCGAGGGGAACACCGGTCGCGCGGTCCCACACGACGGTGGTTTCGCGCTGGTTGGCGATGCCGACGGCGGCGACGTCGTCCAGGGTAATGCCCTGGTCTTGCAATACCTGGACAGCAACATTGGCCTGGCTGCTCCAAATGTCTTCGGCGTTATGCTCCACCCAGCCGGGATGGGGGTAGATCTGGGGAAACTCCTGGGCGCGCTTGCAGACGACACGCCCAGCATGGTCGAAGAGGATCGCCCGCGAGCTGGTAGTTCCCTGGTCCAAGGCGAGGATGTATTTGGATGACATGGGGTTGGTCCTGTAGGCAAAAGGGCGCGGCCCAAGGGCGCAAGCGGAGAAAGAGGGCGTACACGAAGGTGCGCCCCTACGCCTTGTCAGCCTGCCCCATGAGGCGAACCCCGGTGTTCACTCTCTCCTCCTGGTTTTGGTGTTCGTCCCGTTCCTGGTATTCGCGTCGGACGACGGCTTGATAGGCCGCCACCTGCCGGGCGGTCTCGGCCTCGTTCCAGCCGAGTTCGGAGGCCATGAGTTCGGCCACTTCGCGGGCGATTTGCTGCCCCTGGTGCCGGTCTTCCAGGACCAGGCGGGTGCGGCGGGCCAGCACATCATCCAGGGTCAGCGCCATCTCGTGGCGGCAGGCATAGACGACCTCGGCCCACAAGTGCGGCAGGTCGGGGACGAGGCGTTGGCCCAGACGCGGGTTCCCCTCGGCTAGTGCGAGGACTTGCAGCAGGTTTGCGCCGTAGGCGGCGCAAAGGTGGGCGCGGACATCCAGGGGCAGGGCCAGTGCACGGCTCGCGATGACGCGCACGACGCCGGGCCAGCCCGCGCTGCCGTCCAGGGGCATGGCGCGGGTGACGGTGGAAGGCGGGCTACCGTCACGGCGGGCGACGTGGTTCATGGTATCCTCAGCCATCCGCCGCCAGGTCGTAAGCTTGCCCCCGACGATGGAGACCATACCCGCCGGTCCGTCCAGAACGGCATGGGAGCGCGAAAGCTTGGCCGAGGCAGACTTGTCGGCGCTTTGACTCTTGATGAGGGGCCGGTATCCAGCATAGGTCGCGAGTATGTCCCGGCGTTCCAGAGGGACGCGCAGATAGCGGTTGCAGGTGTCCAAGAGATAGGTAACATCTTCGTCCGTCGTCACGGCATCGTCCACGTCGCCGCCCTCGGTGTCCGTCGTGCCGACGAGAACGCGGTTTCCCCAGGGAACCAGGAAGATCAGGCGGCCATCATCGGTCTCGGGCAGGACAATCGCCTTGTCGGTCAGGGGGAGTTTATCGCGGGAGATGACCAGGTGGACTCCCTTGGCCGGCTCGACCGAAAGCTGCGATGCAAGGCCCGTCAGCTCCTCGACCCGCTGCGCGAAGACCCCGGCGGCGTTGACGACGTGACGGGCGCGGACCGTGTAGGTATGGCCCGTCAAGGTATCCCGCAGCAAGACCGCCCCGATACGGCCCTCGGCGCTGTTGAAGCCGGTCACTTCGACATAATTGGCGGCCAACGCACCCAACCGGACCGCCGTCCGCAGGACCGTAATCGTCAGGCGGACATCGTTCGTCTGGCCGTCATAGTAGGTGAAGGCATGGGTCATGCCCTCGGTTTTGAGGGCCGGGGCGTCGCGCCAAGCTCCGGCGAGCGGCAGGCGTCGGTGGCGGCGGATATTCAGCCGCCCCGCCAAAATGTCGTACAGCAGCAGGCCGGACTGGACGACGAGGTCCAGTCCCAGCCCGAACGGCGGCACGAAGGGCGCCCCAAGCGGGCGTCGGTTCCAGCGGTAGAGCGGCAGGACAAAGGCGAGGGGTTTGACGATCCAGGGGGCGTTCTGAAAGAGCAGCCCGCGCTCGACCAGCGCCTCCCGGACCAGGGCGAAATCGAACTGCGGCAGATAGCGGATGCCGCCGTGGATCAGCTTGGTGGACTTGCTGCTGGTGCCCGAGGCGAAGTCCGCCTTCTCGGCCAGCCCGACGCGGTAGCCCCGCGCGGCGGCATCCAGGGCCACCGAGACGCCGGTGATGCCGCCGCCGATGACGAATACGTCCACCCCGTCCCGCGCCATCCGTTCCAGCGCGGCGGTCCGCTCGTGTTTAGAGAAAGCCTCCATCGCGTCCTTCTTATCGTGTGTTGACGAATCGGTTAGAATCGGTTAATAACTGATGTTACGCACGCACTGCCCTGAAGCCCCGCCATGACCGAACCACCGTAGATGACCCGCCGTAGATGACCCGCCATGACCGAACCACCGTAGATGACCCGCCGTAAATGACCCGCCGTGAACGGCAGGTCTAGGGGGCGCAGACGCCAACCGCCCTGCGGGCGGAGGAGCAAGACCAACCCATGTGACGCTTCTGCCCGTGCGCTTCATCCACTCGTGTGCCTCT
>JANLUQ010000290.1:0-9470 GCA_031363565.1 Armatimonadota bacterium
CTGCCAAGATCGTCAGCTCCAACGAAGTAAAGAAAATCAAGGTGCTGGCAGACCAGATCCGGTCCGAATCGGATGTCCTCGTCTCCATCGGCATCGGCGGTTCCTACCTTGGGGCGCGGGCCGTCATCGAGGCATTGGGGGAGGGTGATGGCCCCGCTGTCGTTTTCGCCGGCAACTCGCTGTCGGCGCATGAGCACGCGAAGTTCCTGAAGCAGATCGCCGGCAAGCGGTTTTCCATCAACGCGATCTCCAAGTCGGGAACGACGACTGAGCCTGCCGTCGCTTTCCGGCTATTCCGAGATGTGCTGGAGAAATCGGTCGGTAAGGAGGAGGCCAAAAAGCGCATCGTCGCGACAACGGACGCTCGGAAAGGCGCCCTGCGGAAGTTCGCCGAGGAGGAAGGTTATGCGACCCTCAATATCGCCGACGACGTGGGCGGGCGCTATTCGGTCCTCAGTCCAGTCGGCCTGCTGCCAATCGCCGTCGCGGGCATAGACATTGACGCCTTGCTGGCAGGGGCAAAAGACGTGGCCGACGCGACGAACGACCCGGACGTGACGAAGAATCCAGCCTACTTCTACGCTGCTGCCCGCAACCTGCTTTATCGGAAGGGCTACACGACCGAGATCTTTGCCTCCTTCGAGCCGCGCCTGCACTATATCGCGGAGTGGTGGAAGCAGCTTACGGGCGAGAGCGAGGGGAAGGACCACATTTCGCTGTTCCCGGCGTCGGTGGACCTGACGACAGATCTGCACTCGATGGGACAGTGGATACAGCAGGGGCGGCGCAATATCATCGAGACGTTCCTGATTCTGGACGGCGGCGAGCCTGGCCTCGCTATCCCCGCCACCGAGAACGACTTGGACGAGCTGGGCTACTTGCAGGGGCGCCCGCTGTCCGAGGTCAACAAGGCGGCATACGAGGCCACTTCGCTGGCCCATCGCGACGGCGGCGTACCCAATGCTACGATCCATTTAGAGAAGCTGGATGCTTATACGTTGGGTGCGCTGCTCCAATTCTTCGAGCGCGCCACCGGCGTGTCCGGCTACCTGATGGGCATCAATCCCTTCAATCAGCCTGGCGTGGAGGCGTACAAGACCAATATGTTCGCCCTGCTGGGCAAGCCGAAGTTCGAGAAAGCGACGGAGGACGTGAAAGCGCGCCTGGCGGCCTTGCCGAAGGATACTGTGGTGCGATTCTGAGGAAGGGATGAGGACCGAAGCAGGGCGAACACAAGAGCAGGGCGAACCTTGTGTTCGCCCTCATTCAAGTCTTCTTCGCCCGCGGATGTGCCTGTGCGTACACCTCTTGCAGCCGCTCTGTGGAAACGTGGGTGTACATCTGTGTCGTGGCGACGCTGGCATGACCGAGCAACTCCTGGATCATCCGTAGATCGGCCCCGTTGGACAGCATGTGGGTAGCGAAAGTGTGGCGCAGGACGTGGGGCGTGATCTTGAGGTATGTCGAGGCGGCAGCGCAGTAGCGGTCGAACAGCTTGCGAACGCCTCGGTCCGAGAGGCGGCCGCCGTAACGGTTGACGAAGAGGGCGCCGTCGTCTCGCTGCGCGTTCAGCAATAGTTCGGGCCGGCCTTTGCGAATGTACCGCTGGATGGCAAAAATGGCCTGCCGCCCCAGCAGGGTCATTCGCTCTTTGTCCCCCTTACCGATGACACGGATGACGCCTTCGTCATAGTCCACGTCGCTCAGGCAGAGAGTCACCAGTTCCCCCGCGCGCATCCCCGATGCATATAGAGTTTCCAGCAGGGCACGGTCACGCAGGCCGAGGGCGGTCTCGGCATTGGGAGCGGCCAGCAGGGCCTCCATTTCATCAGAACGCAGATACTTTGGCAGCCGTCGCTCCGTTTTGACGCTGCGGAGACCGGCGGCGGGCGAATGCGGAAGAAGAGACTGCCGGGTGAGGTAGGAGAAGAAGGAGCGCAGGGTCGCGGTCTTGCGAGCACGAGAGGCACGGGCAAGGCCGAGTGACTGTAAATGGACGAGAAAAGAACGCAGCAGGGCAGTGTCAACAGCGTGGATGTCGGTCACGCCCTGCGCGCCCGAGAACTCGACGAACAGGCTTAGGTCCTCGGCATAGGCTTTGACGGTGTGGGCAGAAGCGCCTTTGACGGCTTCCATATGATGCAGGAAGGCGTCCCGACAGGTCTCAATCACCCACACGAACCCCAAGTGGGGAGTTCGACCTCTAGCGCGGCCAGGGCACGTTCGGCGAGGAGGCCGTTCTTTTCCTTCTTGTCCCGGACACGGTCCGGCAGGGGCGGCACGATGCCCCAGTTGGAGTTCATCGGCTGGAAGTCTTTGCCATCGTAATGGGCGACGTAGTCCGTCAGCGCGCCAAGCATCGTCGTATTCGGCAGCGTCAATAGGGGCTGGCCCAACAGGTGCCGGGCGGCGTTGCGGCCTGCCAGAATGCCTGTGGCGGCGGACTCGACGTAGCCCTCGACGCCGGTGATCTGGCCGGCGAAGAAGACGTTCGGATAAAGGCGCATCTGGAGCGTGTCGTCAAGCACCTGGGGCGACTGGATATAAGTGTTGCGGTGGATGACGCCGTAGCGGACGAACTCGGCGTCCTCCAGGCCGGGGATGAGCCGGAAGACGCGCTTCTGGTCGCCCCACTTCATGCGCGTCTGGAAGCCGACCATGGAGTAGAGTGTCGCCGCCCGGTTCTCCTGCCGCAGCTGCAGGCAGGCCCAGGGCCAGCGGCCGGTGCGCGGGTCGGTCAGTCCGACCGGCTTCATTGGTCCGAAGCAGAGGGTCTTGGGACCGCGCCCGGCGAGGACTTCAATTGGCAGGCAGCCCTCAAAGTAGGGGACTTTCGACTCATGCTCCTGCAAGGGGGCGAGTTCGGCTTGGAGCAAGGCGTCGTAGAACGCCTGGTACTCGTCTTTAGTGAAGGGGCAGTTCAGATAGGCCGGGTCGCCCTTGTCATACCGGGAGGCGGGGAAAGCGATCTCGCGATTAATCGTCGAGGCGTCAATGGTGGGGGCGACGGCATCGTAGAAGAAAAGCTGGGACTGGCCCGTCAATCGGCCTACTTCTGCAGCGAGTGCGTCCGAAGTCAGTGGGCCGGTCGCGATTATATGAACGCGGCTCTCGTCAATCGTGGTCACTTCGCTGCGCTCGATTGTGATGTTCGGATGCCTCTCCAACTTGCCCGTGATGCAGGCGGCGAATAGCTCGCGGTCCACGGCGAGCGCCTCGCCAGCAGGGACGCTCGAGGCGTCCCCGGCGGCGACGATGAGCGAGTCCAGCCGCCGCATCTCTTCTTTGAGCAGTCCGGCTGCGTTGGTCAGCAGGTTAGACTTCAAAGAGTTGGAGCAGACGAGTTCGGCCAGTTTGTCTCCCACATGCACCGGGGTCGGTTTGACCCCACGCATCTCAATCAGCCGCACCTTCGCGCCCGCATTGGCCGCCTGCCAAGCGGCTTCGCTCCCGGCCAGCCCACCGCCGATAATGGTAATCTCTTCAGACATATTGGTTCACAGTTCGTATTCGTCTACCGGCGAGAAATAGATGACCGTGCAGGTCTCCTCATCGGTCACATCGCGCCCGTAAATACGGGAAAGGAGTTGAATGACTTCCTCCTTGGTACGCATCTCCGGATTCTCGCGCTGCACGTCGCGGGGCGATAATTCGGCGCACGGCTTCACCTCAACCGCATCCAGGATGGCAGAAAACATCTTCTTGCGCCGCGCGAAACGCTGGCCGACCGTCACCCAGACGATCTGGCCGGTTTGATACTTGTCGCTCTTGTCGCCCAGCCGGATCGTGGCCGATTTGCGGCCTTTTTTGAGGGCTTCACCGTAAAGGTCTGTATAGAAATTCAGCGCTAACATGAACTCAGATCATCTCCCCACAACATCAACGTTAAGGTAATCACGCCGTCACCAGTTCCCGCTCTACCGGCGGCGCATCGGCGTCCGTCATATCTGTGCCTTCAGGGGCGTCTTTCGACTTCGGCGGCAAAGCTTCTTTGTAGTCGCATTCGGCGTTGTTACACTTGATGCCGCTGACACGCCCGCCACGGAACGTGTTCTCGACCAGGGGCGATTTGCACTTGGGACAGGGGCGGCCCAATGGCTTGCCCCAGGCCACGAAGTCGCAGCCGGGGTAGCTGGCGCATCCGAAGAAGGTCGCGCCCTTTTTGCTGCGCTTCTGGACTACTTCGCCGCCGCACTTGGGACAGGGAACGTCCACCTTCAATGCGGCTACCTGCTTGGTCGTCTTGCACTCCGGGTAGTCGGTGCAGGCGATGAACTTGCCGAAACGGCCCGCTCGTTCCAGCATCGGCTTGCCGCACTTGGGGCATTCGCCTTCGGACTTCTCTCCCTCGGGCCGGACGATGGTCTTGCACTTCGGGTAGTCCGAGCAGGAGATGAACTCGCCGTACTTGCTGGAACGGATGACCATCGGCTTGCCGCAGGTGGGGCAGTCCTGCCCAGCCTCGCGCGGCGGCACCTTCAGGTTCTCCATTTCAACCCCAGCCTTGGTCACGCTCTCGGCGAACGGGTCATACCAGCGGCGCATCATCTTGACCCAGTCTTCCTTGCCCTCGGCGACGGCGTCAAGCTGGGTCTCCATACCCGCCGTGAACGCGATGTCCAGGATGTTGGGGAAGTGTTTCACCAAAAGGTCATTGACGGTCGTGCCGAGTTCCGTGGGCCGAAACCGCTTCTCCGAAAGCTCCACATACTCACGGTCTTGTATGGTCGCGATAATGGCGGCGTAGGTGCTGGGGCGACCGATGCCCTTCTCTTCCAGCGCCTTGACCAGGGTAGCCTCGGTAAAACGCGGCGGCGGCTCGGTGAAGTGCTGCTTGGGGATCAGGGTGAGCAGCTTGAGCAGCTGCGCCTCGGTGAGCATCGGCAGGGGCTGCTTGTCCTCGTCCTCGATCTTGTTGGCATCGTCCTTGCCCTCTGTATAGACTCTCAGGAAGCCGTCGAACTTCATCGTCGAGCCGGTCGCCCGGAAGGTATAGTTGCGGGCGCTGATGTCTACGGTCACGACGTCGAACACGGCGGGGGACATCTGCGAGGCGACGAACCGCTGCCAAATCAGCTTGTAGAGCCGCTGTTGATCACTGTTCAATGATTTGACGACGCGCTCCGGCAGGCGCGTCACATCCGTAGGGCGGACCGCCTCATGGGCATCCTGGGCCGCACCAGCCTTCTTATACTGCTTGGGGGCGGAGGGTGCGTACTTCGGCCCATAGGTCTCGACGATCAGGGCGCGGGCGGCCTGCTGCGCCTCATCGGCGATGCGGGTCGAGTCGGTACGCATATAGGTAATCAGGCCGACATGTCCCTCGCCGGGGACCTCGACGCCTTCATAAAGCTGCTGCGCGATCCGCATGGTCCGCTTCGCATCGAAACCCAGCTTGCGCGAGGCTTCCTGCTGCAAGGTGCTCGTGATGAACGGCGGGGCGGGGTTACGGCGCTTTTCGCTGCGCTTCACGGACTTGACGCGGTATTCGGCCCCATCCAAATCAGACAATATCTGGTCTGCCGATGCCTTGTTCGAAATCTCCAGCTTCTTGAGGTCGCGCTCGGTCAAGGTCGCATCGAACTTGTTCTTGGCCGTATCCGGCGTCAAACTTGCCGTCATAGACCAATACTCGACCGGCTTAAAGGCAAGGATATCGCGTTCCCGGTCGGCGATCAGGCGGACGGCGACGGACTGGACGCGGCCTGCCGAGAGGCGTGGGCGAACCTTTTTGGAGAGGATCGGGCTGATCTTATAGCCGACGATCCGGTCCAGCTCGCGCCGGGCCTGCTGGGCATTGACGCGGTCCATGTCTATGCTCCGAGAGTTGAGCAGGGCGGCTTGCACGGCAGACTTAGTGATCTCGTTAAACTGGATGCGCCGAGGATTCGTCAGGCCCAGGGCTTCCTGGAGATGCCAGGAGATGGCCTCCCCCTCGCGGTCCGGGTCTGAGGCCAGATAAACCTCGCTGGCGTTCTTGGCGGCGGCGCGCAGCTTCGCCACGACCTCTTTGCGCTCCGGGATGACGACATAGGTCGGCGCAAAGTCGTGTTCGATATCTATAGACAGCTTTCTCTCCGGCAGGTCACGGACATGGCCCATACTGGCCTCTACCTGATAGTCGCTGCCTAGAAACCCTTTCAAGGTTTTGGTTTTGGCCGGCGATTCGACGATGATCAACTTCTTTGCCATGACGTGCTTACCCTCAAATGTTCTCTTATTATAACACCCAAATGACTTTTTTGTTACTATTCGTCGAAACGCACGTTTGGCATGAAACTTGCAAGGGAGTTCATATAGCTAACAGAGGCAATTATTTTTGTGTGTGCGTGCCACCCTACACTAATAAATGCTTCTCTGTGGTATCATACGTCATTGTTGCCGCGTGGAAGCACACTGTGCCGTTCCCGTTTTTTCTGCCGTAGGCGCTTCCAGGAAGAAGTCAATGCTTATCAAATATGCTGCTTTACCTACACTCTGTCTTTTCACCGCCGTGCCGGTGCTGGCTGCGGGCCATGTCCGGGTCAATACCTCCGTGCCGCCAGCTTCCTTCCTGAATTACCATGTGTCCACATTGCGCGAGCTTTCCCAGGAAGTCACCCTGGATCCGGCAGTGCGGGCGCGTCTCGCCAATCATTTTCATGTCAGCGAGGCGCAGATCACGCGGTATGTCCGCCAGAACCTGGTGCTGACGCATCTGAAAAAGGGCGGCCGTTACCGGGTCGCCTGTGTCGGGCACGATGGGCGAGAGTTCTGGGTCGAATCGCGTCTGCCTGAAGGGACTGCGGTGTTCGCTTCGCGCGCCACGGGGCGTCCGATCCTAAAGTTGGCCTGCGGCAATCCCATGGTCTCTTCTCTCCCGCCGACCGTTCGAACTGCGGAAGACATTGACAGTACCGAGCCGGCGCAGTTCGCTTTCCTGTCGCCCCCGGCACTTGCCGGCCCCGCGCCGATGCCTGGTCTGCTGACAGGGGACATCATGCCGACGGACCTTGTGGTCGTCAGCAATGCCCTAGTCCCGGCTGTCGTTCAAGTCTCTCCCAGCCTTGAGGCGATCATTCCCGGTACGCTCCTGAGCGCGGGGAGCCACTCGTTCAACGCTCTGCCCGCGCTTCTGGGCGCGCTTGCGGTGGGCGTCGCCAGCACCGGCCACGGCGGCTCGTCTCCGAACGCTGTCGCGCCGCCGCCCGTCCCAGAGGCATCCACCTCGGTCTCCCTAGGGGCGATGCTGCTGCTGGGCGGCGGCGGACTACTCTCGCTCCGTCGCAAGCGGACTTCGGAGAAGACGAATTAGCAGACGGTTTTGCGCCGCGAACTGGATCACTTCCGCAAAGGGCGGCCTCCGTAAAGGGGGCCGCCTTTCGCATCGCAGGGTAGGCGTAAACACTGAGGTATCCTGCTCTGCTAACATGTCAGAGCACCCGCACGAAGGCATTGCCTGGTACGCGCTTTGCCAGGCCGCGCATCTCCAGGAGCGTGAGAATGCCCATGACCTGCGGCGGCGCCAGGCCACTCTCGTGGATCAGGCCCTCGATCTGGCGTGGCTGGAGGGTGAGCAGGTCTAGAACTTTGCGCTGTTCGGGGGGAAGAAGAGGGGCACGCGTCGGTGACTCTTCCGGCCGACGCAGGGTAAGGACGCCGAGTTCGCCGAGGATGTCCTCCATACTCTCGACGAGTTTGGCACCGTCCTGGATGAGCTTGTGGCATCCGGTGTTGTGGCCCATTCCGATCGAGCCGGGAATGGCGAAGACTTCTCGGCCCTGGTCGCCCGCGACGCGCGCCGTAATCAGCGAGCCGCTGTCAACAGGGCTTTCAATCACCAGTACACCCAATGAACACCCGGAAATGAGGCGATTTCGCGCCGGGAAATGCCACGGTTTTGGCTCCGTACCCATCGGAAACTCCGAGAGGACCGCACCATGACCGTCGGCGATCTCATCGAACAGGCGGCGATTCTCAGAGGGATAATGGACATCCACGCCGCTGCCGAGGAACGCCAGCGTCCGACCTCCGGCCTCCAGCGCCCCGCGGTGGGCGTAGGTATCCACGCCGCGCGCTCCGCCCGAGGCGATCGCTAGGCCGTGCGCGGTCAGATCACGCGCGAACTGGAAGGCGAGGGTCCGGCCATAGTCCGTAGCGCGGCGCGAGCCGACGATGGCGAGGCTGAACTTGTCTTCAGGGACAAGTTCTCCGCGCACGAACAGCACCGGCGGAGCATCGGGAAGCTGGCGCAGGTTCACGGGATACGTCCCATCCTGAATCGTGACCAGATGGGCGCCGCTCTTTCCCAGGGCGTCGAGATCGCGGGTAATGTCGCGGTCACGGACGGCTGTTAGGTGGGCTAAACGCTTGGCGTTGAACTGAGGCAGACGCTCGGCCAAGTCGGTGTGGGCAGCACGGAAAAGCGCGGCGGGGTCCCCGCCATAGGCTTCCAGCAGTGTGTGCAGGCGGTGCGGCGCGAACTCCAGGGCATTGAGCCGCAGCCAGGCTTCCGTGTTTACAGGGCCTTCCATAGCCATTTTTATCCTCCTGATTAAAAACCGATATTGTTAGAGATATTGTTAAAGAAGCCGTGCTAGAACGGTGCGATCGGCGGCGGCGGCGGCACTCCGGGGTCGCGACCATCCCTCGGTCCGTTTGGGCCGCCCCCAGCGTTCGGGAAGCCGCCGCCGCCGGGGAAGCCACCGTTACCAGGGAAGTTCGGGTTCTCTCCGGGTACTCCTCTTCGTCCCTGATCGCTCACCGTGAAGCTCCAGGTCTGCGTGGTGACATTGCCGCGCCAGTCGGCAGCCTTCAGCGTGATCGTATGCTCCCCCTCCTTGAGCGGCGTCGTTGGTGTGTTGTAGACGGCGTTCTGCCCGGCATGATAAACAGCTTTTGTATCCGTCTCATCGTCCACCTTGAGGCTGACGGACGCAGGATTGACTCCGGAGCCTTCGGCGATAACGAATGCGCCGTAGGTCAAGCCTTCACCGCGCACGGTCGCACCGGACTCGGGGACCATCTGGGTCAGCCTCGGCCCGATGTTGCCGGCCGCATCCGACCGGAAGGCGGTCAGCGAGCCATCATCACTGACGACGTACAGGGTCCCCGCCGCGACGATTGGGGCGGCATAAACGGTCGTGGAAGGGTATTTTGGCTGGCTGTCGGTCGCACTGGCCTGCACGGCATAGCGCCAGACCAGCTTCCCGCTGCCCGCGTCATAGCCAGACAGCACGCCTGGCTGCGTCGCGACCAGGAGGAGGCTCCCGGCCAGAAGGGGAGGGGCAGTTTCAGCCGCGTCAAGTGTGACGCTCCACCGTTTGCGTCCGGCCAGTGTCAGCGCGTACAGCTCGTTGGTCTGGGTGATAACATAGACCGAATCGCTGCTGACTGTGGGTGGAATTAGGATGTTGGTGGGCAGTTTGATCGTAGACCGTTTGCTGCCGTTATTCGGATCCAGGCCATACAGGGTGTCACCAGCCGCGATA
>JANLUQ010000298.1:0-12016 GCA_031363565.1 Armatimonadota bacterium
TCCAGCCCGACAGCACGCATCAGCGCGATGGCGTTGCTCTGGGTCACGACGCCGGGGCGCAGGTGGTAGTCGAAGGTCATTCGTCCCTCGGTCATCTGGTCCTCGAAGTGGACGTTTTCGGCGCGCAGGGCGGGGTCATCAGTCAGGGCAGCGAGGGCGAGGTCATGTGTCGTGATCAGGCCCAAAGCGCCGCGCTGGACGAGGGCGCGGGCGACGGCCTCCGTCCCCAGGCGGCGGTCGTGGGAGTTCGTGCCGTGCAGGATCTCGTCAATCAGGAACAGCAGCGGGGGCGGATTGGCCTCGGCAAGTCCGGCGATCTGGCGCAGGCGCAGGATCTCGGCGTAGAAGCGGGAGATGCCGCCTTGCAGCGAGTCCTGGGTGCGGAGAGACGCGCCGAGTTGCAGGGGAGTCAGGCGCAGGGCGCGGGCGCGGACGGGGGCACCCGCATAGGCGAGGACGGCGTTGACGCCGATGGCGCGGAGCAGGGTGCTCTTGCCGGACATGTTCGAGCCGCTGACGATCAGCAGGGCGGTCCGGTCGCGGTCTAAGGTCACATCGTTCGGCACAGCCTGGGCGGAAGGGAGCAGGGGATGGCCCAGATCCTTGGCCTCGAAGAGTGCGTCCGCCTCGGCGATATCGGGGAACGGGTCGGCGGGGTGCTCATAGGCGTAGCCGGCCAGGGCGTTCAGCGCCTCGAACTCGCCCAGGGAGTCCAGCCAGCCGTGCAGGGCAGGGCCATGGGCTGCGCGCCAGGCTTCAATGGCGAAGGCATATTGGGTAGTCCAGAGGACAAGTGATGCGGGCAGGGCAAGGAGCTGGTTCTGGGCGACCGCCAGCGAGCCGGCCAGGGTCTGGAGTCGGGCGATGCGGGCCGAAGGCGGCTCGCCATCCATTCGGAGGGACTGCTGCAGCTCCTGGAGGCGGGGCGACTGGAACGTCTCTCGTTCCAGTCGGGCCAGCATCTCTGAGAGTAGGCTGAGGTCGCGCAGGGGGCCGTTGAGGTCCCGGACGACCTGCTTGACTGGCCCGCGCAGGGGCCAATCGAAGACGCGGCCCCCCACGACGAGGACATAAAAGGGAATAGCGCCCCACCCCAGCCCCCACGCGACCCCAGCCAGGATCGTTGCGGCGGCCAGGCCGCCTGCGATCCACCGCTGGTTCTGAGTGGGCAGCCGGGCAGGAGCCTCGCCCCAGGCAGCCAAGGCTTCCAGCTGGACCTTGCCCCGAACATCCTCGCCCAGCAGTGCCAGGCTCTCACGCAGGTCCAGCCGGGGCGCAAGCTCGGCGACGGCGGCCTGCCGGGCGCGCAGGGCGGCGGGGTCGGCGGGGGCCAGCAGCCATGAGGCCAGACGGTCTTCCCCCAGGCGCGTCCGGGCCGTACAAAGCAGCTCGAAGAGTGACCCGGCCCCAAACAGGTCCAGGTCGATCGCATAAGGGTGTTTCGGGTCCAGGAAGCGCGTCCCCGCCGTCCCCTGCCCCTGCCAGCGGTCTTCCAGCCGCGCCGTCCCCTGCTCGTAGAAGGCGACCTGACGCTTGGCCCACGCCAGCCGGGACGCCGCCCGCTCATGCCGGACCATCAGGGCGGCGAAAGCCAGAACGAAGAGCAGCAGCGCCCAAGGCGTGAACCAGTGCCGCCCGAAGGCGAGGTAGGTGGCAATGCCCGCCGCAATGACGACATACAGGCGGACATCGGCGAGGCGGCTGTCCAATCGGGCGAGCGTGTCCCGCTCGGCCTGGCAGTGCGCGAGGCGCGTCGGGTATTCGTGAAAAACGCCTTGAGTGCTCATGGGAGGTATTATACTCGCAATAGGGGGACACGCGATGCAGAACATGAGGCGACTGACACGAGGAGGACTGATTTCCTTGGGCCTAACGCTGGTGACAAGCCAGTGCGGGACGTGGGCGCAGGGCCCGGACCAAACGGCGCTGCGGCAGGGGGTGGCGGAGATCGCCGCGCCTGGCCTGCCCGGACCGGTCGCCGTCTTCGGCCCGTCGGCGTTTGCCGTGGTCGTCGGGCGCGTTGGCAAGGGGCTGTCCGCCCCGGTCGTTGCGGCGGGCCGGCTCGGAGATGGAAGCGTCGTCGCCTTCGGCCATCCAGGCTATTTGGAAAAAGAGGCGCTGGACACGGCGGACACCGGCCTACTCGTTCTGAACGCGGTACACTGGCTGGTGCGTCCGGGGCGGGCGCTCCGTGTGGGCGTCCGGGATCGGCCCGATCTAGTCGCCTTTCTGCGCGCGCATCAGATCGCCGTGGACGCGCTGGATGGGACCGGGTGGACGGGAAAGCTGGGGGCGGACGCCGTCGTCTCGTGCCCGTTGGCGGACCTGACCCCAAAGGAAACGGCCGCTCTAGATCGCTACGTGCGCGGCGGGGGCGGCCTGCTGACGGCGGAACTCGGCTGGGGCTGGCTCCAGCTCAACCCCGGCAAAACGCTGGCCCAGCATGGCGGCAACCGCCTCCTCGGGTCGGCAGGCCTGCTCTGGGCGGACGGCACTCTGGACCGGACTTCGGCGCAAGGGTATGTCGCGGGGACGCCGCCCACCGCCATGTTCAATGCCTCGACGGCTTTAGACAGTGTGCTGGCGGGCACAGTGGACGAAATGCCGCAGGCGATGGAGACGACTCTTCTGGCGGCGCGCACCCTGCCGCCCGGCGATACACTCCTGCTGCCCCGGCTGGAAGCCTTGCGGGCGGCGCATCGGTCCGATCCGCTGCTTTCGTTGCAGCAGCCAATCACGCAGGCCCAGCCGCTGGAACGCTTGCTGCTGACGCTTGAGGTCCAGCGGGCGATGCATCTGCCCACCAACCAGGTGCGGGCGCTCCCCGCCGCCGCTGCGTTCCCCGGCCTGGTCCCAGATACGGCCCCGCGCGTCACGCGCACGGTTCAGATTGATACGGGTATCCCCGACTGGCATAGCACGGGCCTGTACGCCGCACCGGGCGAGACGGTCACGGTGACGGTCCCCTCTGCTGCCGCCAAGATGGGCTTACAGGTCCGCATCGGCGCGCACACGGACCCACTCTGGCAGCTTGCAAAATGGGAGCGCGCACCGGAGATCACGCGCGCCTTTCCCATTCACGCGGCGTACACCCGAGCCGCAAACGCCTTCGGCGGGCCGGTTTACATCGTCGTCCCCTCGGGCTGCAAGGCGGGGATAGTCTCCGTGACCATCGGCCACGCGGTTGAGGCGCCCCTGTTCGTGCGTGGGCAGACGGGCCTGGATGCCTGGCGGCAGACGGTTCGGAACGCGCCCGCGCCATGGGCCGAATTGCAGGGGAACAACGTTATCCTGACCCTGCCGTCGCGCGTCGTCCGAGACCTGGATGACCCCGAAGCCCTGATGACGCTCTGGGACCGGATACTGGACAGCTACGCGGACTTTGCCGGCATTTCGCGCCATCGGACGCGCCCGGAGCGCTACTGCACCGACAGGCAGATCAGCGCGGGGTACATGCACAGCGGCTACCCGATCATGACCGGGCTGGATGTGGCTTCCGACTTCGTCAGCACCCATGTCATCCTGACGAATGGGGAGGGTAAGACGAAGTCCTGGGGCTTCTTCCATGAGATGGGCCACAACCATCAGCAGCCCGATTGGACGTTCGAGGGGACCGGCGAAGTGACGAACAACGTCTTCGCCCTCTACATCCTGGACACCGTCTGCGGCGTCACGGCCCACACGCACCCAGCCATCGAGCCGGCGGCGCGTCAGGCGCGGCTCCAAAAGTACCTGGACGGCGGCGCGAAGTTCGACCAGTGGAAAGCCGACCCGTTCCTCGCCCTGACCATGTACATTCAGCTCCAGCAGGGCTTCGGGTGGGAGACCTACAAGAAGGTCTTCGCCGAGTACCGCCGTCTGCCGGATGGCGAGCGGCCCAAGACCGACGGGGAGAAGCGCGACCAGTGGATGGTGCGCTTCTCGCGGGCCTCGGGCCACAATTTAGGCCCCTTCTTCCAGGCCTGGGGCGTGCCGACGACACCCGGAGCGCGGGCTTCTATCGCCGATCTGCCGGCGTGGATGCCGACGGACTTTCCGAGCGTGGCGCGGTAGAGCAGATTTCCAAACGGGAGAAGGAGGGCGGGGGCCCCTCGCCCCCCTCTTCTATTTCCGTGCCTCTTCTATCGCCGCGCCGCCAGATACCCCCAGACATAAGCGTTCGGCCCCATCGTCTGGTCCATAGTGAACTCGTTCAGGGCGGGCATGAAGAAGACATCGAAGTAGGCTTCGCTCGTCGGCCAGTCGAGCGGGTTAGGCTCGGAGAGCGCACCAAAGTAGTAGGTGATGGGCCAGGTGATCCAAGACTGGTCGCCCCAGCGGGCCAGGTCTACGTTGCCGTAGACGGTCAGGCCGGCGGGGGCGGCTTGGCCGGTCAGGCGGCTGTCGAGGTTCAGGGGGTGGCGGACGGGGTTCGCGCCGACGCCCGAGGTGTAGACCATGTTGCCAGGATTCGCGCCGGCAGGAAATAAGCAGGCCTGGAGGGCGCCCGCCAGATATTTCGCGTCGTGGGTCAGGTGGTAGGCGCGCAGGAGCGAGACCGCGCCGTGCGGGGTACTGTAGAAGCCGAGAAACTGCGGCTTGCCGGGGTCATCCGAGGCGATCCCCCAGGCGTTGTTCTGCTGGTAGGCGAGTGCGCCGTCGGCATCTGCGAGCAGGGAATGGATGGCGGCCTTTTTGACTATGGGGTCAGCCAGGTCTGCTGGCAAGAGGGCGTAGGAGAAGGCGGCATCGCGGCGCTGCAAACTGCCGTAGAAGGGCGTGACAGGGGCAACTTTGAGCGGGGTGTCTTCAAGAAAGACGCCATGCCAATGCCTGTCGTGCGTCAGCGTGTAGACCTCGATGGCAGCCAGATTGCGGTCGTCCGTGACTTCGGCGGGCAGTTTGGCCCAGGTTCTGCTTGCCTGACGCTTCGCCCGGTCGGCCTCAGCCCAGAGCATCGCTTTGAGGGCGCTCACGTGGTAGGTCTTGGCCTCAGCAGGGCTGTAGGCGGTCAACACGCGGGCCATGCGGGCGGCGACGGCGGCATAGAGGTAGGATGACTGCACATCGGGGGCGTAGACATAGGCGGGCATTGACTGTTTCCAGCTCACCTCACCGTCTCTTGGGTCGCCGTTGGTCTCGATGCCGAACCGGACGCCGCCGCCGGGCCTCTGGAGGCGGTGGAAGAGACTCAGCTCAAAACGGCACTCGTTCAACAGGTCCGGCACGGGCGAATCCCTCGGGATGTGCAGCGGCACCGCCTTGAAGTAGGCGGGGAACAACTCCAGTAGCTGGAGTTGCCAGAAGGTCGTCGTCCGCATGTGCGTGATGCGTCGCGGGTTCCAGTCCCCTGCATCGTGATAGCCGCCCCAGGCTTCCGGCACAGGCTCTCCGGTGTCGCCTTTCGCCAGGTCCTTTTGCGGGTCGCCGCCGTCCAGGATGGAGTAGCTGGACTGCGTGATGGGCACGGTGTCGGGGACGCCGGGATGGAAGTCGGCGGGCCGGACGAGGTTAGTATAAGGTGGGCCGAGTGCGATGCCGCTGCGCTGGTTGTAGAACCCCTTCATCTGCACCTGAAAGGCCCTTTTCCAGACATCAGGACCGATCTCGAAGGGGTAGGAGCAGCCAACGCCGTCCACGACCAGCCGGTAGCGGCCCGGCGTGTGGAAGTCCGAGAAGTCGAGCGGGGCAACTGCGGTGCCGTTGAAGCTGCGCGTCGTGTGCATCTTCTCGGGCTTGTCGGCGGCCCAGGCCTTCCCCACCCTCCCCGCGTAGACACTCTTTCCAGTCGCCTCTGTGACCAGGCGAAACGTGAGGCCAGGCGCGAATTCATACACGCCGCCGTCCCCCGTCCAGAGCGACAGGAAGGCGCGCTTGCGCGGGTCATCGGGCCGGAAACCGACCTGATTGACATGGACCGACTCGCTCCAGACCTTCGCCGGGTCGAAGGCCAAGGTGACGTCGGATGTCCGGACATTGATGTTCTCCATCGTCACCGTGTAAGTCCTGCCGGGCGTCAGCGGCTTCGGCAGGCTGAGGTAGACGACATGCCGCCAGGTGAGATTCGCCCGCTTGGGCTGCTGCCAGTCGTCCGGCTTAGACTTGCGATGCACGGACAAAGGCCGAATGCCCGCCGCATAGGCGAGATCGTCGGTGGAGCGGATCGTGTAGTTCGCGGGGTCATCCGCCTCGGCGGTGAGCAGCGGGTCGCCCGCGAAGCCTTCCGGCGTGTCCAGGCCGTCATGCTTCTGGCCGATCAGGGTGCCGACCTCCTGCCCGCCGCGAACCAGCAGGGTCGCATTGTCGCCCTTCTTCTGGATGTCGCCTGGATGGGGAACATAGGCGCTGAGGTGGGCGGGCATGATCCTGCCGGTGTGGATCTGCAAGGCCAACACATCCGGCGCAGCGGCGTAGACGGCCTCGACGGCGGGCGACAGGGCGGTGACCTTGCCATACTTCGCGCGAGTGGCCTGCCGATCTTTGGCGGCCTGCGCCCGCACGTCCACGTCCTTTCGGGCCGATGCCTGCCGCGCCTGCGTGATGGAGGCATCGGGCGCGGCGGCGAGGATCGCGCTCACCTGAATATCCACCGGCCCATCGCCGCCCCAATCACCTAACAACTGCCACTGCATGATATGGGACAGGTCAGGCGGCCCGGTCTTGCCACTCTCATTGGGCTTGGCAAATGGAGCGCCGTCCGTCGGCGTCACGACGACGAAGCCGCCGGGCACGGCGCTTACCGGGAACTGCCATGTCCCCGAGTGCCCCTGTGTGTCGTTCAAAGTCAGCTTCAGCGTCTTCAATGTGTTGCGCGGGCCGACCCGCAGGCGCAGGGCGGGGCTGTCCTCAGCTTGGGCATGCAGGTCTAGAATGGAGTCCAGATTGACGCCCGCACCGCCCTTTGGGGTTATGCCCTCGGCGTCCAAAAGCGCCGCGCCGTTTTCGACGCGCGCCCTTTTGTCCCAGGTCCCATAGGCGAACAGAAGGGGCCGGTCCATCTTGATGATAATGGCAGACGGGGCGATGGCAGTCTGGGCGATGGCAGTCTGGGCGTGAGACAAGAGGGGCAGGAGGGCGCAAACGTAGAATACCCGCCCGGCCTTCAGGCCGGGTTTCTCTGGTATCGGGTCAGATTGATGCATTGGTATCACTTCTCCGCAGCCAGAACCATGTTCGTGACGGGGAACGGCAGCGGCATCCCGTCCAAGCCATACAAACGGACGCGCTTCTGGAACGAGTGCTCGACGCGCCACGGGTTGACATAAGCATGGGAGCCGGATAGGACGGTCAGCCCCGCCTCGGCCAGTGTGCGGGTCCAGTCAGCGAAGTTCCAGAAGCAGAACGCCTCATGCATCTCAGACAGCCAGTTGTCGGTGTAGTCCATTTTGGTGACGAACTCCATGGCATAGCCCAGTGGCAGGCGGGAAACCGTCCGGCCCTCCCGAACCACCGATTCAGTATTCGGATGGGCCTCATGCGGGCGGAAATCCCGGCGGAAACGGGCGAACCGGGCCACTGTAGACAGAGCGGCGATATTCGCCGCGCCGTCGTCATCGGGCAGGCCGTCATCGGCGGCATATTCCAGAAGAACCAATGCTTCCTGGTCATCCGGGCAGACCACATCGCGGATGACCAGGCAGCCGCCTGGGCGAAGCTGTTTGCGCTTGCCGCACAGGTAGGCGCGGACCGCCGCGTCACCGGTCCCGTAGCTCCACAGCTCATGCAGTGTGGAGTTGCATATGATGGTGTCATCCTGGTCCGCCTGGGCGTCCGAGACCGGCGTCATCAGGTTCTGCTGCTTGAAGAAGACGAACGCCCCCCCGAACGCCCCCGCCCGCTGGGCTTCGTGGGCACGCGCCAGCATCTCGGCCGGCAGGTCCACGCCAATCAGATCGCTGTCCGGGAAGTCGTGGGCGACGCGCTGGAGCAGGGCACCATCCGCACAGCCCTCGTCTACGATCTTGCCGGGACGCAGGAAAGGCCTGATCTCGTCATATTTGAGGTCAATCGCCCCGGCCATGTCCCGTGTGTAGGTGCTGTAGTTACGCGTCTCGGTCAGGTCTCCCTGCTCGGTCAGGAGGGGGTCGTGAAACAGACGCCGTATCTGCGCGAGTGCGTCGGGGAAGTCTCGGAACACGATCCGGGTGCTGTTGCTCAGAGGGATGTTTTCGGTTAGTGCCGTCTCCGCCCCGATCTGCTGGACGATGACATTTGGAGTCGGCTGGGTATAGGTCTTTGTAACGGGGTCATACTCACCGGGCAGGACCGCGAATCCGAGGCCCTGATAATCGCCAATCAGCGGCGGCGTGGACGAGAACACGGCCGTGTTACCGGGCGTCAGTGTCAGCCGCCCCTCCGTTTGCTCGGCGATCTCTTTGAGCACCAGCCCGGCGAACCTCGCAGAAGAGGGGTAGTGCGGGATACCGAGGATATGGGAATCCACGCCGAAGTCGGCCTTGAGCCGCCGGGCGAACTCGTACACCAAGATAGCGCGTATCTCGAATGGGAGCGGGTTATACCGGCTGTTGCTGCGGTTGCAGGAGGTAACGGCAAAGGCCAGGTCACTTACCTGCCCGGCGGGTGCATCACCAAGCATTTCGGGCAGGACAGCGAGGTCGCGTCCCAGGATGCGGCTTAGTATTCTTCCTGGTAGCGCGTGTTGACGATCTGCCTTCCGGGGAGGAGCAGGTATGTCATGGGCGGATCCCATTGTAGACAATTAGTGGGTGCGAGATTTCCAATCTCTCGACCCACTTCTACTGCGCGCCAGCGACGGTAAGATTGTTGTTCAGTGTGAAACTACCATGGCGCTTGTTCAGAACGTTCTGGGTGTCTTCGGTGGCGCGCTGCTTCATGGATGCATCCATGACATGGCCGGTCAGCACGACGACGTGGTCGTGCGAGTTGACATTGATCAGATTGCTGGGATTATTGAGGATCGGGTCGCGGAGGATGGCCGTCTTAACCTCAGGCGTCACGACCGTCGCAGCTCCGATGTTCTGCGGGACCTCCGCCACAGCCTTGCTCGCCTTATCGGCAGCCTCCTTAGTGCTCTGCACGGCTTTACCTGCCGCGTCCTTGGTGGTTTGAGCGGCGTCCGCTGCCGCCTGCTGGGTCTTCTGCGTGTTGGTTACAGCATCCTGCTTGGCCCCATTTAGAGCGTTCCCGCAGCCGCTCAGGGTCATGCCTAAGCCAAGCACCAGGATCAGGGAAAGTGGTTTGTTCATGTTCGTCTCCTCTGGCATATCTCTCACATCGTACCCGAAATCCCGAACAAAACGCCGACTTGCGGCGTCATTACTATTGGAAGACTCCAGCATGCATCGCCGCGCCATCCGCCAACTGTTTATTGGCCGCAAGGGATTTACTTTGATCGAGATGCTTGTGGTCATCGCCATCATCTCGATCCTGGCCGCCATCCTATTTCCCGTCTTCCAGAAGGTCCGGGAGAACGCACGCCGCGCGGCGTGCGGCTCCAACGAGAAGCAGCTTGCACTGGGCGTGCTGATGTATGCTCAGGATTACGATGAACTCCTCATACCGACGGCCTATAACCAAGCCGACGGCGGCCTGGTCCTGTGGCCCGACATGGTGAATCCGTTCGTCGGCAACACCCAGGTTCGGCGCTGCCCCTCAGACGGGCCGGACAAGGCGAACTCCTACGGCTTGAACGAGGTGACGTTCGTGGACCTGACGGACGACCCGACCAAATCGACGCTATCCCTGGCCGCATTCCAAACACCTGCGGGTACGCTGATGCTCGGGGAACTGGGCGTGGGACAGATCGGCAACCTGAGCGACCTGACGACGCCTATTGGGGGAGCGTACAAGATGACCGCCCCGGACGTGGACATGAACGATCAGTACGACGCGCGCCCCGTCGCCCGGCATTCGGAGCGGGTCAATCTGGCCTTCATGGACGGCCACCAGAAGGCGTTAAGGCTGGAGCAGTTCTACACGGGCCAGACGCCGCCGGAGCGGTTCTTTACGCCGTAGCCGATTCTACCCCCGCGACAAGCCGCGGGGGTAGAATCATCCCCCAATCACCGTTTCCCCGAACCGCTCCATCTCTTCATACTGCGGGCTGAATTGCAGCAGCAGCAGGTTTACGCCCACGGCCTCGAAGGCGGCGACCCGGTCCTGCACCTGAGCGGCTGTCCCGACCAGGCCCGAACGCAGGCCGCGATTGGAGACGGAGTAGTCTTCGAGCGACACCTGCTGTTCGAGCTTGGTCCCCGACAGCCACTGCTGATAGTTGGCATAGCCCGCCGCGTTCTGCTGGACATCGGTGATACGCCGCTGCTCCACCTCAGCCTCGGCTTCCGAGTCGCGGACGATCGCGTAGCCGGCCACGCCGTAGGTCATCGGCGGCAGGCCCAGGCGCTCGCGGCGGGCGCGCATATCGGCGATCTTCTCCCCCACCCGCGCGGGCGGGTCGCCGTGCATGACATAGGCGTCGCAGGTCCGCGCAATGAGGTCTTTGGCCGCCTCGGACTCGCCGCCCGCATAGACGACCGGGCGCGGCTTGGAGAGAGGTTTAGGCGACAGGATAGCATCCTCCACACGGTAGAGCGGGCCGGAGTGCGTGAACCGCTCCTGCGTCCACAAGCCGTTGACGACGGCCAGCCACTCCTCGGTGCGGGCATAGCGGCTTTCGTGCTGATCGAAGGTAATGCCGTATTGCCGCGCCTCGTCGGCCCACCAGGACGAAACGACGTTCAAAGAGAGCCGGCCGCCGCTGATATTATCAATGTTAGCGGCCTGCTTGGCGAGCAGGGCCGGGGCATGGTAGGCGGGGCGGACGGCGACCATCAGTTCTTGTTTGTGGGTGACGGCGGCCAGTGCCGCCGCCGTGGACCAGGCATCCAGGCAGGGCGCATCGGTGCCCTTGATGTCGTTCAGATTAAGCTCGGCGATGAGTGTCAGGTCAAAGCCGATCTGCTCGGCGCGGACGGCCAGCCGCTTGGCATAATTCCAGGTCGCCGCCATATCCTCGTCTTCCACATTCCGCAGCCAGCCTCCGAAGACGGGCATCCAGTAGCCGTAGCGCATTCCTTGATCTCCTATATCCCTGCGATTACCCGCGCCCCTACCGCGAAGGCAGGTTTTCTTTATCCTTTAATCAGACGCGGCCTTAACTCGTGGCGACTACTGTTTCCTGTGTTTTCTTCTATGCCGAAACTCGTTTCTGACCATGACAAAGAAAATTAGGAAGACAATCACGCACGGGAAAATCAGAAAGCCAATCCAAGCCGAATTGACCACCTCTTGAACCCATTGACCGTGCCATATCCGTTGTTGGGCTAGAAAACACCGGCGCACCACAAGTACCACCATACCGATAGTAAGCCACAAAGCACCCCATAATTTTAGAGTGTTATTATCCATCTTGAGCCCCTGAAAATGTGCCGACGGTTGATGCCGATGATGGCCGCTATGACAGGTGCCGATTAGCTTCTTCCAAATAGTCCGCCAACTTGGCGAACGGGTCGAAGCCAACGACGCGGGGGGCGTCGGCGACGAAGTTGGACAAGGCGTTGATGTCGTAGTAGACCAGGCTGCCGTCGCGGTCGTCTATCATGTACTCGATGCCGCCGACGTCAATGCCGGACGCCGACATGATGCGCTCGACGGCGGCGATCACGTCATCCGGGGGCGTATAGCCCTCGACGCGCATTCTATTTTTGGGCGCATCCGCAGGAGCCGCGCCGCGCGCCAGTTCCACGCCGTCGGTCGTCTGACAGATGTCGGCGGGACAAAGGTTAAAACTGTCGCCGGGTGCGTAGACATGGATGGCATATAGGTACTTGCCGCCCAATGTCTCGACGCGGGTGATGCGTCCGTCGCGCGCGGGGACGAACTCCTGCACCAAGGCGGTCTTGTCAATACCCAGGTCAATCGTGCCCGCCTGCGCCGCCCGTGCCAACTCTTCCAAGGAGTCATAGCGCACGACGCCCGCGCCGCTGCCGCCGATGTTGGCCTTGACGACGACCGGGAAACGCAGACCCTCCGCAGCGGCGGGCGCGGCGGCGGGGTC
>JANLUQ010000301.1:0-4000 GCA_031363565.1 Armatimonadota bacterium
GACTTCCCCACCTCGACCCTGCCGGAACTCGCTGCGTTCTTGAAACGCCTCCTGCTCGTCTATGGCGGCTGGGTCGGATTGGAAGACGACGGCGCGGAAGACGAAATGGTGGCCGTGTACGACGCGGCGGACGTGGAAACGATCGTCGAACACCCGCTGTTCTTTCCGGCCCCATAGATCGTCCTAATATGGGTAGGACGGAAAAGAGGCACTTCAAGGTCAGCAACTACGATGGCATTGACGCCTGGTACGATGATGCATTCCAGTGGGTTCCAGACTGCATTGCCTGTGTCGTCATCATACGGGTCGCTATCCACAAGGGCCTCCCCTTGCCGAAGAGTTAAATATCTGTGCGATTTGGGAGCCTGACCCTCATGCGTTCCTTCCTCTGCTTCTGCCTGCTGGCGCTGGCCGGGGTGCTTACCCGTCCGGCGTTGGCCCAAGAGCCGATGCCGGCCAATCCCCCACCCCAATACATTTTCCTTAATCGCGCGCCGGGGCCAAACTGGGATCAGAATCGGCCCAATTCGATCACGGATGCCCTGTTCACGCAGTCGCTGCAAGTCGTAGGCACGCGGGGGAACGGGCGGCGGCTCGGCCTGTCCTTTATTCTGTCCTATCTGAACGGCCCGCCCATGACTTTGGAGCGGACTCTGCGCCGCCTGCTGGCTCTCTCGGAAGAGCATGATGTTCCCATCCTGATCGTGCTGGATGGGGAGAACTATTGGGACGGTCGGCCCGACCTGTGGAACTGGTGGGACCCGGCCCAGCCGGGCTATGACCCCGGCAACCGCCTCAATGTGGAGTGGACGGATTGGGGACCACAAAACGCGGTCAAGGTCTGCTGGCGCAACTGGGGGCGGCAGTTTCGGGTGCGGCCCGCGCCCAACCTCGCCTCCCGCCGGTTCCGTCAGGCCAGCCGCCAAAGCCTGACGGGCCTGATCGCGATCCTCAAGCAATGGCGCGACCGACTTCCACCCGAAAAGAGCGGCTTGTTTCCAGGCGTCAAGATCGGCTGGGAGGCATCGGTCGGCATCAACTCTTACTATTACCCCGGCGGAAACGCCTATTTAGAAAAGTCTCCGAACGACCCGTCGCATGACCCTCAGGCGGGGCTGGACATGAACAAGGACTTTGCGGGCGGGCTGACGCCGCTCGGCTATGCCGCCCTTACGTCCAAAGGGTGGCAGCATCCGGGTCCGGTGACATTAGCCGATCAGGAAAGGATCACGTCCGACTATCTGGCCTTCCTCGCCCGCGTCTGCCGCCAAGCGGGGCTGCCGCGCGGCCAGGTCTGGACCCACGCCGGCGGCCAGTACGCGCCGTGGGCGCAGCACTACTCGCATGGAGTCGCGATCAACCCCGACTCCTTGCCGGGATGGAGCCTGTACGGTCATGCCCCCGCCGAGGCTGGAGATCTGGGCGACTCGCTCACCCAGGCCGGATTGGAGGACTGGTGCGCCGCCGAGTGGCTGCCCGGTGCGGTGACGGCGGCGCAATGGACGGACGCTTACGAGAAAACGCTGTCCTTCCGCCACTGCCACTTCCTGTCACTCTATAATTGGGAAGGCATTCGGTCGAAGCCCGAAGCGATCGAGGGTCTGCGGCGGGCGCTTATAAGGAAGCCTCCTGGATACTGACGAATGCACTCATTCCGGGTATAAGCCTTTTAGAAAGAGGGGCTCTTGAATGCGTTTTGGATTTGCGGTCAAAGTCATCGGGCACGGCGGGAACCTTGCCACCATTCCCGCCGAGGCGGGGATGCCGTCGAATGATGCGCGGCGGTGGCAGAGCGGGCCACATGTGCGTCAGTCCATCGAGTACGTCCGCGAGGTCTTCCACTATCTGCACAAGACGGACATCCATATGTACCGGATGTCGTCGGACTTTGCGCCCTACCTCACCCACCCGGAGATGCCGCAGTTCCATAACCAGTTGGAAGAAGCGAAGGACGAACTCGCCGACCTGGGGGCGCTGGCTCGTGGCTATGACATCCGCCTCAGCCTGCACCCGTCCCAGTACATCCTGCTCAACGCCCTCGACGACGAGGTGGCCCGAAAGAGCATCGTGGACCTGAACGCGCAGGCGAAGCTGTTGGATACCCTCGGCTGCGGGCCGGAGGCCGTCGTTGTGACCCATGTTGGAGGAGTCTACGGCGAGCGGGAAGAGAGTCTGGCGCGGTTCATCCGGCGTTACAAGGAGCTGCCCGAGGAGACGAAACGGCGGCTCGTCGTGGAAAACGATGACGTTTCTTATGGCGTGACGGACACCCTGCGTGTCCACGAGGCGACGGGCTGCCCATTGGTTTTCGACAACCTGCACCACTTCTGCTTCAACCCCGAGGGAATACCGATGCGCGACGCCCTGCGTGCCGTCCTGGCGACATGGCCCGACGGTGTCACCCCGAAGATCCACTATTCGTCCCCATCCACCGACTTCGAGACGACTGTGGAAAAGGAGAAGGGCACGACCGGGCGCGACAAAACCGTCACGAAACTGCACTCGCCCCTGCTGAAAGCGCACGCGGATTTTATTAACCCGCTGGAGTTCATCCAGTTCTGGGAGAACGTCAATGCAGAGGGCCTGGTGCCCTTCGACATCATGCTGGAAGCGAAAGCGAAAGACGTCGCGCTGCTGCGCCTGCGGCGGGAACTCGCGCGCCAGCGGGAGCGTCCTATCGAGTCTGGATAACGGGCGAAGAAAAAATTGCAGGAGGCGGCGGAAGGCGCCATAATGTGATATAATAGTCGTGTATGCTATGCACACAAAATGCCTCCAGACACCGCGCGATCTTCGATTATCATTCCCGCCGGTGCGCGCCCCGTCCCCATCTGGCACGGGCATCGGCAATACAACCGGGAGGTGGACACTATGAGTAACATGCGGACGTCAATCAAGTGTAACTGCGGCCAGCGTGTCATCGCCAAGGACGTGGTCCAGCACGGGTACTACTTGCGCCTCTTCGGTCCAAGCTTCGTCTACGTCAAGTTCCGCTGCTCGCGCTGCAAGAAGCTCGGCGAGCAGTTCATCAAGCAGGAGGAGTGGGAAGAGGGTATTCTCAAGGATACCGCCGTGGAAATCTCGCACGACGAGAAAGAACAGTTCACGGTCCAAGGCCCGATTGACATCAACGAGGTCATTGACTTCCACTTCGAGCTGGAGAACATGCCCGACCTGAAATCACTGGGACCCGTCTTGCCGCCCAAGAAGCACAAGTCCCGTTCCACGCCGCATTAGTCACGGATCATTCCAAAGTCACGGATCATTCCAACATCAGATAACTGCGCCGGAGCCGGGGTTCGCCCCGCTCCGGCCTTTTCGTGTCGGCATGGGCCGCAGGTCTTGCAAAAAAGGCCCCGGAAAGCGTAAACTATATTCTATGGCTAAGCAACTGACACTCGATGAAGTCTCCCGCGTCGCCTTCCTCGCCCGCCTGGAGCTGTCCGAAGACGAAAAAGCGCGCCTGACCACGGACCTGAACGGCATTCTGAGCCAGTTCGCGCGCTTGCAGGAACTGGACACCCAGGACGTGCCGCCGACCTCCCACTCGCTGCCTTTGCAAAACGTCTTCCGCGAAGACGAGGTGCGTCCCTCGCTGTCCCGCGAGGCGGCGACCGCGAACGCCCCCGAAAAGCGCGACGGCAACTTCATCGTGCCGCAGATCATGGAAGAATAAGCAAAGGACTGATTAAGCAAAGGACTGATATGGAACTGTACGAACTGACCGCCCATGAACTGGCCGCAAAACTGGCTGCCCGCGAAGTCTCGGCCCGCGAAGTCACCGATGCCGTCTTAGACCGCATCGGCGAGGTCGAAGGCCATGTCCATGCCTATGTCACCGTGACCGAGGCTATCGCGCAGGCGCAGGCCGACGCCGTGGATGCTGCCCGCGCGCGCGGCGAAGCGCTCTCGCCGCTGGCCGGCATCCCGCTGGCGCTCAAAGACAACCTGTGTACGGAGGGGACCGAGACGACCTGCTCGTCGCGCATCCTCAAAGGCT
>JANLUQ010000313.1:0-1716 GCA_031363565.1 Armatimonadota bacterium
CGCAGTCCTGTGACGTCTTCTTTTACGTTTACGGCCAGAAGATCAGACCAGACCGACTCTCCTACTACTCCAAGCAGTTCGGGCTGGCCGAGAAGACGGGCATTGATCTGGGCGGTGAGGACATCGGCTCGGTCCCCTCCCCCGCCTGGAAGTTGAAGCACTTCCACAAGCAAGGTCCCGCCTTCGACACCTGGTTCGGCGGAGACACGCTGCACATGTCCATCGGGCAGGGGGACGTCCTGATGACGCCCTTGCAGCTCGCGCGCGTGGCGGCGATCTTCGCAAACGGCGGGAACGTCTTGAAGCCCTATGTCGTTGCGAAAGTGACGGGGGGCCGGCAGCCATACCAGAGCACGCCGACCGTCGTCCGGCGCGTCCCGGTCAGCCGGCTCAACATGGAGCGCGTCCGCCGGGCGATGCGGGTCACGGTGACGAACGGGACCGGCAAGATCGTCAAATTCAAAGAGGTCGAGGTGGCCGCCAAGACCGGCTCGGCGCAGACGCACGGGGCGGCCAGGACGCACGGCCTGTTCATCTGCTTCGCCCCCTATGACCACCCGACCATTGCCATCGCCGCCATCGTCGAGCACGGCGGGCATGGCGGCGATACGGCGGGCAAAGTCGCCCGCGCGATGCTGCAAGCCTATTTTCACCTTAAAGAGACCGGCGAGACGGCCGCCCGGAGCGACTAAACTCAACACTCGGACCTAGGGAATTCCATCATGCTTTACGAGCTTCATCACTACGACACCCGCAGCACACGCGGGCTGGACCTGATCAGCGGCCGCTTCGGCGACCATATCCTGCGGATCTGGGCGCGGATCGGCATTGAGCCGGTCGGCTTCTGGAGCGTCATCATCGGCAGCCCCAGCCCTCGCCTCACTTACATTCTGGCCTGGGAGGACCTGGCCCAGCGCCAGGAACTCTGGGACGCCTTCGAGGCAGACCCGGAGTGGCGGCAGATCCAGTGCGAGACCAATGCCGGGTGGGGCGGCAGTCCGATCCATACCGTCAGCAGCACGATTCTCCAGAGGACCTCGTTTTCCCGCGCGCCGCGCCGCGACAACCAGCCCCGACGGCTGGCCGGCGGCGTCTTCGAGCTGCGGACCTACCAGTTCGATGACATGGCGAAGTTGAGTCAAGTCGTGGACTGGTACGGGACACAGGCCGCGCCCGCTTTCGAGACGCATGGCCTCTACGCGATGGGCTTTTGGACCACCTATATCGGCGTCTCGCCGCGCCTGACCTACATGCTTGTCTTTGAGAACCTCGCCCACCGCGAGCGTGCCTGGGCCTCTTTCTACACCGACCCGGAGTGGCCCGCCCGGCAGGACGGCTTGTACCCGGACGGCCAGTCGCTGGTCGCGGGCATTGACAGCAATCTGATGAAGGGGTCGGAGTTTTCGGGCTGGCGCTAGGGATAGGGCAGAAGGTAACAAATAGCGCCTGGCAAATTCGTCACGCGCTGCGTGATGAATCGCAGCTGGCGCTTTTCAGATGGTGTGTTCTCCGCCGCTCAGCCCCTGCTTGCCGCGGCTCAGTGCCAGCCGCTCGAACAGCAGGCTGCTGATCTGACGCTCCATCTCACGGACCGATCAGTGGTTATGGACGGTCTCAATTTCGTAGAACGCGCGGGCGTAGGGGAACGTTATTCTAGTGAGAAGCTGATAATGGCTCCAAGAGAGATTGGGGTTCAAGTGGCCTGTGGTTTCCAAT
>JANLUQ010000346.1:0-9485 GCA_031363565.1 Armatimonadota bacterium
AAGGCGAAAGCGAGGCGGTCCGGCAAGGGCGTCCGCAGCATCTCCTCTAGGAATTCGCGCACTTGCACTTCGGGCCGCTCGGCGGCGATCCGACCCAGCGCCTCCAGCGCGCGGTTATAAGGCCAGATCGCTTCCAGGGCCATAAACCGACTATCCGGCACGTCCAGCCCTAACTGCTGGAACAGAAGGGGGCGATAGAGGCGCTGCAAACTCTCGGCGACCGCTTCCTCCCAAGGTGCGAAGCGGTCGTAACTGTCTCGCATCAGGCCGACCGAGACGGAGTGCAGACCCTCATGCAGAAGGGTCCGCCAGCGCTGGTCGTCCTGCAAGATGCTCTCCACGACCGTGATACTACAGCTCCTTCTTGACAAGATACGGGACGCGGGCCAGCATCTGCGCCGTCCGCACCTCGTCGGTGTCGTCCTCGAGGATCAGCAGGCCGCCGTTCCAGCGCGAGGGCAGGCCGGTGGCCTCTTCCACGAAGGCGATGATCTGCCGCACTTCCTCGATGATGGTGCGGGGAGACGGAGGGCGCGACAATGAGGGGAAGGAGGGCGCGTGGGATCGCGCCCCTACTTCCGGCCCAGTGCGAAGTCTATCCGCTCCCGGAGGGGTGGGTGGGTGAACAGCCAGAACTTGATGAACGCGGGCGGGTTCGGGTCGCTCAGGTTCTGCTCGGAGAGGGAGACGAAGGCGCGCGCCATGGCCGGACCGTTCCCGTTCACCTCTAGCCCGTAGGCGTCCGCCTGATGCTCGATGACGCGCGAGACGCCGTTGGTGAGCGGGGCCAGTAGGAAGCCAGCCAGCGAGACCGTCAGCAGCAGGGCGGGCGTGGCGGCATAGTCCGACAAACTAGTGACGCCCCAGCGTCGGCCGTAGCGGGCCAGCATCGCCTCCACGAACTTTTGGGCCAGTGGCAGGCCGAGCAGCAGGCCGCCGACGGACAGGGCGAAGCCCCAGTACAGGTGCTTTAGGACGTAGTGCCCCATCTCGTGCGCGACGACGGCGACGATCTGGTCCTCGGGCATCCGTTGAAGCGTCGTGTCCCATAAAACGATCCGGGCGGACGACCCAATGCCGGTCACATAGGCGTTGGTCGAGTGCGTCTGCCTGCTCTTGTCCACGACATAGACAGGCGCATTCGGGATGCCCGCCTTGGCCGCCAGCGCCTCGATCCGCGTCTTCAGGGGGCCGGGCGGCAAGGGGGTGAACCTGTTGAACAGCGGGTCCACGACGAGGGGGGACACGAAGATGCCGAAGGCGATGAGTGGGATGAGCGCGCCCCAGAACCACAAGGCCCAGCGGCGCGGCGAGCGCTTGATGAGCCAGAATAGCACCCACAGGATGGGAACTGTTGTCGCTACGTCCACGGCGACTCCCTTCGCCATATCGCCCGCCCAGGCGGGGAAACTCTGCGAGGACAGCCCATAAGCATGTTCCAGATAGTAGCTGCTATACCAGGTCAAGGGGGCATGGAGCGCGATTAAAACGAGGGTCAGCAGGGCGTAGTAGCCCGCGAGCTGAAAGAGCGAGAAGCGCAGGGGTTGAACCACCTGCCTCAGCTTTGCGGACAGGCCTGAGGCCAGCACGCCCCAGAGGGCGAGCAGGCCATAGGCGGTCCCGGCGAAGTACAGCCCGTAGCGCGTCCGCGAGTAGCGCGTCATCTGCGGCGTGACGATGGGGGGCCTGACATCGTCGCCCTGTTCGGCAGCGGGCACCGAGGCAGGGATGGCAGGCGACGGAGCGGGCGCAGCGTCCACCAGGCGAGGCAGAAGCAGGGCGGCCATGCCAAGGGCGACAAGACCGGTGATCAGGAGAAATCGCATGGGGAGTTATACCCGATTACGGACGAGGAAGATGCGGGCCGTCGGGAGCGTCTGTCGCCGGGCTGTCGGGTACAATCACGCCATGGAAGCGCAGCAATCCGATCAATCGCCGTTTATACCCCCGCAGCGCAAACTCGTCTTCGCGCCTTTCGGCGCGGACATGTTTGGCGACGACATCCTGCTCTTCGAGCATGGGGTTCTGTTTGCCCTCGAAACCGCCGTCGAAGCGGCGGGCGGCTTCGCCTACGCCGATGTCCACGATGCGCTGGGCGGGACGGACAAAAAAGACCATCCCGTCCCGCCGCTGACCGAGGGCGAGGTGTTTACCTTGGCCGCAAAAGCGCAGTGCGACGCGCTCGTTGACGGGATGCTCACCTGCGAACGGCACCCTGAGACGGGAGCACTGGCCCGCGTCACCGTTTCCTTGCGCGTCTTCATCCCCGCATCGGGCGAGTTCTTCGCGCCGGACAGCCTGACGCTCTCGGCCTTCGATCCCGAGGCGCGCCCAGAAGTCCTGGCCCTGGATTATGACCTGTGGATCGCCCAGCAATATCGGCTCTGCCTATCGCTGCTGGACACCTTGGGCGCGAACGTACCATGGAACTTCACGACGGATGCCTTGGAGGTAACAGACTCCTGGCCGGCTTATATCGCCTTCCTGAAGGGCAAGCGGCTGGCGCGGACCCCGGAAACGAAGCTGGGCTACTATGAGCAGGCCATCGGGCACGACCCGGACTTCTTCCTCGCGCTTTACAACAGCGCCATACTTTACAAGACGCAGACAGACTACATGATGACGCGCAAGCGTCTATCCCGCGCGGCAGCCGTCACCACTGACCCCGCCGATCTGGGCGATGTTTACTTCGAGCTGGGGCTGGCCTCTATCTACCTTGGGGACCCCAAGACCGCCCGCAACTTCTGGGAGAGGGCGCTCGAGTATGCGCCCGATAACCCTTCGCTCTATGTCAACATGGCGGGGACCTACGAGCAGGAAGAAAACTGGAACGAGGCGATCCGCCTGAACGAGGCGGCATTGGAAAGGGCCCCGGACTACCACAAGGCCGTGGTCAGCCTGGGCCGCCTCCATGCCATGTTCGGGCGTCTGGATCAGGCCATCCCGCTCTACGAGCGCGCCCTGACGCTCCAGCCGGACGACGCCCTGCGCCGGTCTGTTTTAGGCGGCTGTTACCTTGCTGACGGGCGGACGGAGGACGCGCGGGCGCAGTTCGAGAAGGCGGTGGAGTTGGACCCGGCGGGCGATCCGGGGCTGTACGCGGCGCAGGAACTCGCGAAGATGGGGCCGAAGCCAAAGGGTGAACAGGGGGGAAGCGGGGAGGAGCCGAAGAAAAAGCGTTGGGGGCTTTTCTGATCCTCTCCCGTCTCGCCAGTATCCGATCCTCTCCCGTCACGCGAGCGTGCCACCCTCCCCTCGGAGGGAAGGGTTCCAGATTGTTAGGAACACATTGCCCGAAACAGCCCCTGCCCCTTGACAAGAGGCAGGGGCTTTCTTGTGTTCCGAAACCCTTCCCTCCGAGGGGAGGGTGGCACGCTCGCGTGACGGGAGAGGATCGGATACTTGCGAGACGGGAGAGGATCGGACGCGGATCACCGCCGCGCCTACTCCCCATCCTTACTGCCCCGTTTTTCGCGTCCTTTGCACCCGGTTCTTCTCCTTTGCCCGCGCCAGGGGTGAGCCGGAAGACACGTCTGAGCCGGCGGCGGGGGTGGCATGAGACATCCGCTTCAGGCGCGTCGCCGCGCCTCCCTCAATTTCGGCCGCGTAGACTGCCGAAACTTCCGCGCCAAGCAGCAAGATCATCATGGAGTAGTAAGCCCAGAGGACGAAAACGATCAGGTTACCAAGCTCCCCGTACAGCGAGGTGTTTGGCTTGAGCAAATAAACGGACAAGCCCTTTTTGGCCACCTCGAACGCGACGGCGGCGACCGCGCCGCCAATCAGCGCGGATCTCCACGAAACATTGGCGGAGGGAGATGGCAGCAGCTTGTAGGTTACAGTGTACATACCTGCGCTGACGATGATGGCAAGCAGTTCAAGCGCGCCAGCCTCGATGGCTCCCGCGAAGGGGACATCGTGCGCGAAGGCGCTGTTAGAGATGAAACTGGAGAAGGCTGTCACGGCGAGTGACAGCACCAGCAGGATACCAACGCCGACCAGCAGGGCCAGCGCAACGCCGCGCAGCTGGAACCAGTTGCGCTTCTCCTGCACCTGCCAAGCCGCGTTCATGGCCGTCGAGCCGTTGATGAAGATCTGGATGGACGCCCACACGACGCCCAGCAGGCCGATCACGCCCGCAACGCCGTGTCCTTGCAGAAGTCGAAGAAGGGCCGGTCCGGCGTGCTGCGCCTTTTCGTCGGCGGCGATGCCGGCGCGGGCCATAAGGTGCTGGACCTCCGTGCTTGCACCCCCGCTTGGCATCTGCGACTGCAAAAGCCCCTCGATCCTTTGCAGGGCCTCGTCGGGCCGGTGCGCGAAGACCAGTCCCAGCGCCCACAGGCCGACGAGCAAGAGGGGCACGAAGGCCAGGACCAGAAAGAAGGCCAGACCGGCGGCCAGAAGGCCGCCGTTGTCTTTGCCGAAGCGCTCGAAAACGTCAAAGGTGAACTTGATCCAGAAGATGCGCTTCAGCCGCACCAGTATTGCGTTCATGGTGATCTTTCAGACGATCTTTAACCGGGCCTGACCATGACCTTGGCGTTATCCGAGGCAGGGTTGCCGGCGGCATCAAGTTCGGTGGCGGTAATGGTGAAGACCGTATCGCGGCTGCCCCCGAACAGCAGGCTGCGGACCTTGAGGGAAAGGGAGTCCGCCAGCCAGTCCCCGTTCTTGTCGGCGACCACGTCCTTGGTGGCGCTTTGGCCGCTTACCGGAAGGATACCACCCAGGACCTTGCTCTCGTAAGACACGACGACGCGGACGCTGCTCCCCGGCACAGCACGCCCCTTGACGGTCAGCGGCTGGGTGGCATCCACATATTCGGAGTCCGTGGGGCTGGTGATCTTCGGCGCGGGCGGCGGACCCGCCGCGACCGTCAAGCCCGCCGCCAGGCTGGTGTTGACAACCGTGCCGTCCCGCGCCTCGTAGCGAGCCGTCACGGGCGCGTTCTCGACGCTGTCCCCGGCCTTAATCGTGTACTCGCCGACATAGACGCCTGCATCGGTCTCGCGCAGGCGAATTGTCTTCGCCAGGCTGCCGACGCTGGCTGTCGCCTTGCCGCCCGGCTGGGCCTTGAGCGTGAACACGACAGTCGCACCCGCCCCGACGGCCTTGCCGGACGGCTCATTAGTGGTGAATGACTGGATGACCTTGCTGGTCGAGACCTTGAAGCCCCAACTCTGGGTCGCGACATTGCCCGCCCCATCGGCGACCGTGACCAAAACCGTATGTCCGCCGCTCGCCAGGGCATCGGAGGGCTTGTAGGTGAACAGAGAGGCCGTCACGGAAGCATCGCTGGTGACGTCCTTTCCGTCCAGGGTGATCTTGGTCGCGGCGGAGTCCACCTCGACGCCGCCGTTGTGCGAGAATGTGGCGTAGATCAAGGGGTGCTCGGTCTCGACGGTAGCATCGCGGGCCGGTCCGAAGTCGGTGATCTTAGGCGGCTGGGTGTCAATGATCAGCGTCCCCGGCGCCTGGATCAGCGCGCTTGTCACGCCCCCTGCCACCAGCTTGCCCAGGACCGAGGCGCGGGGCGCGCTCGCGCTCTTGGTGGCCGTGTAGGTGCCCGTATAGACGCCGGGCGACGTTTCTTTCATGGCGATGTCCTCGACCACGCCGGGGATCGAGAAGGTCGCCTTGCCGCCCGGCGTTCCCGCCAGCGTCGCCGTCAGCGTGTCGCCCGCCCGCAGCGGCTTGGAAACATCCGTCGTGAACGATGTCACCTCGACCGCAGATGCCCCCGCAGGGAGACCATTAGCCGGGACAGGAGCGGTGCCAGGCGGCGTCGGATTCGTGTTCGCTGCCGTTGCCACGGCCACGCCGTAGCCCAGGTTATTGGCCGGATTGGTGCGAATGACGACTTTTTCTGCCGTCTTCAAATCGCTCAGGGCGACCGGCAGACCGTCAAAGGTGATCGGTGCGTTCGGGGTCAGCTCCACCACGAGGCCGCTGTCCAGAGTGATCGCCGAGTTGCCGTTCGCCAGCCTGCCGATGCCGACGATCGTCCCGCTTACCTCGCCGAACGTCGCCGTGATGATGGTCGCTACGCCGTTGTCGCCGCGCTGCACCGTCACCTGGTCGCCCAGCTTGATGGCGCTCAGGGCTGCTTCAACGGCGGGCTGGCCCGCCGTCGAGCGCAGGATGATCGTGCTCGGGGCCAGCGGTACGACCGTGTTCCTGCCGCCCACGCGCAGCGTAAGCTGGGAGGGCGTCGTGTTAGTGTAGACGCCCGTCACCTGCCCGGTCACGACGCTGTTGCCTGCACCCGGCGCGGGCAGAGTCGCGAGGTGCGGATCAATGGTCTGGATCGTCACCGTGCTGGTGGCCGGGTTCCAGCCGACGGACGCCCCCAGCGCCTCGGAGATGAAGCGCAGTGGCACCAGGGTCGTCCCGGCGACGAGTTGGGCAGGCTGCGGCAGCGTGTGCGGCTGGCCGCTGACCGTCGCCGTTAAGGCCCCCAGCGGCAGGATGATCGCCGTAGCTCCCTTCTGCCCGTAGACGGTCTGCGAAGCCTTGTCGAACTTGACGGTCGCGCCCAGGGCCTCGAAGATGTCGCGCATGGGGACCAGGGTCGAGCCTTTGACCTGCATCGGCGGCGTGTGGGCAAAAGCCAGCGGCGTACCGTTGATAACGACATGGATGGGTGCGACGGCCCGTGCGCCTGTCCCAGCAAGGGCCAGAGCAGCGGCAGCGACGAGGAAGATAGAAGTCTTGGATGCTGTTTGCATTGTAAATTGACGCTCCTTTGGCGTTCGGCACAAGTTGCGCTCTTTTTACTGTATCCGAATGGCTGGTTTCCGAAACCCGATCCTCTCCCCGCCGCAAGCGGCGACCCTCCCCTCGGGCCGGGTGCAGCTGCGCCAGAGAAGGGTGTGAGACCGTCTCATCGGGTGGCTCTCCGGTCACGATAGGCCCTCGGGAACAAGTCAAACCCCCTTTCACCCACTCTTCCCTCCGTGGGGAGGGTCGCGACTTGTCGCGGGGAGAGGATCGGGTACAATCCCTCCATGGGACCTCTTAGTCCATTGAACCTCCTGTGCTTGTTCGCCCTGACCACCACCGGTTTCGCCCCCGTCCAGGCGCAGGCTGCTCCCCTTCCCACGCCTGTCACCATCACCGTACAGCCCGGCGCGCGGCAGGCATTCGCAGGCTTCGGCGCGAGCGGCCTGAACTTCGGACGTGAGTACCAGACACTGACAGCGGCGCAGCGGCAGATGCTCTCAGGGCGGCTATGGCGGGACCTGAAATTCAAGACCCTACGGCTGTGGTTCAACACAGACCAGTATGCGCCCGCGCCGGGCGCGCATGACCTGTCCCAGTTCCGGGGATGCTATGTGGACTCGGGCCTGATCGCCGATGCCCGCCGCAGCGGTGTCACCACCCTCCTGCTGGCCCCGGATAACCTGCCTCCGTACATGGCCGAGAAGAGCGCGTTGGGCAGCGCCGACACGGGCATGGCGCTCAAAGAGGCTGATGCAGAGCCTTACGCCGACCTGCTGGCGGACTTCTTGCAGCGCTTGAAGCGTCTGGCCGGTATCGTGCCAGACGTCACCGGCATTCAGAACGAGCCAAACGACCGGGAGCGGTTCACGCCCGCTGAAATCGTCCGCGTCGTCAAGCGCCTGCGTGCGGACTTGGACGCGCAGGGCATGGCGCGGGTCAAGATCATCGCGCCGGAGAATGCCAGCGCCGACGGGGCGCTGTACGCGCAGCTTGATGCGCTGGCCGCCGACCCCCAAGCGTGGGCGGGCCTTGCGGGCATCGCTTCCCACTCCTATAACATGGCGGCGACCGAGGAGGCCGCGCGCCGCGTGGCGGGTACGGGCAAAAGCTACTGGATGACGGAGGCTAGCGACAACGGCCCTGAGGCGCCCGGCGACGCTCTCCGCGCCGCCTCGCTGGCCTCGCGCTTCCTCAGCGACATGAATCACCGGGTCACTGACTGGGTCCACTTCGTCGGCTTTGAAGTCCCCGACCTGCACGACAACGCGACCCGCATTTTAGCCTATACACCCGGCCCGTTCGCCATCACCACGTTCCAGAAGTACTACTATTACCGTCAGTTGTCGCGGGCGTTCGATGTCGGCGCGGTCTTCCGGGCGAGTCGGAGCGACACGGACGGCGACATGACCTACACCTACGGAAAGAAGCCCAAATTGACGGCGGCGGTAGCCCGCAACCCGGACGGAGCATGGGGCATCGGCCTATCAAACTACACAGCGGCGACGTTCACAGACGCCGGCGATGAAAAAGACTTTGCCGTCCGCAATGGCGGCTATGCCGCGCGGACGTTCGCCGTGACCGTCCGTGTCCCGGAGCTTGTCCGCGTTAAGATGCTGCGCTTCGCCGTCCGCCGCAGCAACAGCGGCGTAAACGATGTGCCTGCCGGGACCGTCGTCATGCACAGCGGCGTCGTGACGGTGCCCGCCGTCAGGCCGCTTGATCTGGTGACTCTGCGGTCACTCCCGATACGAAAGGATTTCTCTCAATGACACTCCCCCTCTCTCTAGACCTGACCGGCCACATCGCCGTCGTAACCGGAGCGACCGGCCAGCTTGGCCGCGTCATGGCGCGGACGCTGGCGCAGTGCGGCGCGGACGTCGCGATCAACTATTTGAAGAGCGCGGATATGGCCGAGCATCTCCGCACCGAGATCACGGCGATGGGGCGACGCGCCCTGACCGTCCAGGCGGACGTCACCGACAAAGACGCCGTGCTGGCGATGCGTGACGCCGTGACCAGGGAACTGGGCGTGGCGGACATCATCGTCAACAACGCCGTCACCCAATACGATTGGAAGAGTGTTCTGGAGCAGTCACCCGCCGACTACGAGGGCCAGTTCCGGTCCTGCGTCCTGCACA
The DNA here is from genome assembly GCA_031363565.1 of Armatimonadota bacterium. Taxonomy (GTDB): domain Bacteria; phylum Armatimonadota; class Armatimonadia; order Armatimonadales; family Capsulimonadaceae; genus JANXMY01. Next base: position 8,862 of record JANLUQ010000346.1, read on the forward strand.
ACGTCCTGATGGCACAGGCCTTCGTGCCGGGCATGATCGCGGGCGGCAAAGGAGGGCGCGTCATCGGCATCAACACCGAATGCGCCATGCAGGTCTTCGCCTCGCAGTCCGCCTATGTCTCCGGCAAGCGCGGCATGGACGGTGTTCTGCGCGTGCTCGCCAAGGAGGTCGGTGCACACGGCATCACGGTCAACCAGGTCGCGCCGGGATGGACGGTCAGCGACCGCGACCGGGCAGCGGGCACGGAAGAAAACGAGGGCTACTCCAAATCCGTGCCCCTGGGGCGGCGCGGAACCGACCAGGAAATCGCAAACGTCGTCGCCTTCCTGGCCTCAGACCTGGCGAGCTATGTCACCGGGGTCTACGTCCCCGTCTGTGGCGGGAACGTCATGCCGACGATCTAGCACACGAGTACCCCTAATGAGGCCCCGTCCCCCGGAATGAATTCCGGGTCTACGCAAGTGCGGTTGTCCGCCTTCGCGGACAGAAGATGTAGGGGCGCTGCTTGCCGCGCCCTCCCATTCCATGTCCATGTCCGCGAATCGGTGTCCGCGAATCGGTGTCCGCAAAGGCGGACAACCGCACTTGCGTAGACCCGGAATTCATTCCGGGGGACGGGGCCTC
>JANLUQ010000433.1:0-3120 GCA_031363565.1 Armatimonadota bacterium
GATTTGCTCACTTACAGCACGGGGGTTCAGCCCCATGGTAGCGGCCCCGTCGTTTAGGGCTAGGGTTATCAGGGCAGGCGTCTTTCTCCTACTTGCCCCACGCGAATTCCAGTTCATTCGCCCAGTGCTCGACCCAGTCCACATGGAACGAGCCGTTGCGCTTGGCGGCGCTGCGCCCGCGCGACAGCTCCATCGTTCCCTCACCTTTGTTGTCGTTGACCCGGAAGCTGAACTTGACCGGTCGGCCCGCGTCCAGGCATCTCTTGACGGCTGGTATCTCCGACCATGGGATGCTGCACTCGACGATCCGCGTCGTCGCGTCGCGCGTCATCGCCAGCTTGCCGCCCTTGACCGGACCGTCCAAGGGTGAAGAAGGCTGCCGGGGGTAGAAGTGCTTGGACGGCATTCCAGGATAGGAAAGCCGCCAGATCTCCGTCCCGCCGCCGTACTGGGGCGCGACCTGGTTCAAGGCGTATTCGTAGTCCGTGTCCTTGTAGTTCGTGAAGCCCGGCATCACCCCCGGTGGGTGAGTGTACCAGGGCTTCTCGGATTGCGGCAGGACGTTGAAGGCGATCTGGACATTGTCGTGGGCGGGCGCGTTCCCGGCAGGCAGCTCCGGGGCCTTGCGGTAGGAGTAGCGACGCACCCCGGCGGGCCAGTCCAGCGCCTGGGGCGCATCCGTGTCTTCCGACCGAACCGGGGCGGTCTGCGGCTTCCGAAGGCGCACGACCTTGCTGGTCGCGGGGTAGAAGTCCTCGTCGTCGTCGCGCGTAGCGAAGCGAATAGTGCCCTCATCGGGCGTCGCATCGGCGACTTTGGCGGCGAAGTAGAAGAAATTGTCATCATACGCTAGGTAGCCCGTGGCGAAGCCCGCGCCGACCGACGGGTCGAAGGACTGGAACGGGAACCAGGCCGCCTCGGTCAGACTCCGGATGGCGGGGCCTGCCGTGATCGTCTGCGGCAGGACGCCCTTCCAGTCGTCAAGATTGCCGTCCACAGTGATCGTGCGGCGGGCGATCTGGTTGACGTGGATGTCCTCGGCGAGCTGCGCCCGGCCGTCCGTCCCCGCCTCGAACGTCAAGGCCAGCGGGTAGGTGTTGCTGGCATCGGCCCGGCCTCCGGTGACCGGCAGCGACACCTCGCGCGTCTCGTTCGGCCCCAGCGTCAGGGGTCCGGGCGTGTGGACGGTCAGGCCGCCCAGCGTCAGCCTCAGCCGACCCGTGACGCGTCGGTTCAGCACGTTCGTCAGCACCAGACGCAGGGCGGGGTGCGATTCGATGGGCGTCAGGAGATCATGGGCGACCAGGGCCAGCGGTTCAATCCCCGCCGCGCGCCCTGCGCGGAGGGCACGCGTCAGCGCGGCGAATGAGCCGGGGGAGCCGTCTGCCCGCAGGAAAAAGCCGCGCCCGTCGAGCGGCACGGTGACTCTGCCGCCCTGCGCCGGGATACCGTTGCCGTAGAAGTCGTACAAGCGGAACCGCCCGCCGCCGTCTGCCAGCGTCAGCGTCGCGCCGCTCAGGGTCTCGGGCGTGTCAACCTGGGTTTGAAGTCTCGCCCGGTTGGCGGCGGGCGTGTCGGCGGGCATCTTGGCGAGCCGCGCCCGCAGGACGGCCTTGTGTCTGCGCTCCGCGAAGCCGCGCGCGGTGCGGAAGGGCAGGTTGTCTGCGCCAAACTCTTCCCCCAGGTCGCCGACGACCACGACCGTGCCGTCTTCGGGATTGGCATTCAGACCGCTGAACAGCATCACCCAGGGCAGGCCATTGGAAAAGAGCAGCTTAGAAAAGGGCCGCTCGCCGATGAAGTGCTGACTCGCGCCGACCGAGGCCGCCGTGGACCAGGCGTGGACGAACGGGATACGCTTCGTTTTACCGCCCGGCAGGCGCATGATCGTCTCGCCCTCCGAGCAGATATTCCCGCCGTAGACCCCCATCGCGCGGTCGTAGCCCGCCGCCCGGTCGCCGGCGACCAGGGCGGCCACGCGGTCGTCCGTGTTGGCGACCCAGCTTTCCGTATCCCAGATCTTGACGCGGCCGTTCGGACTTTTCCGGTTCACCCAGTCCTTGACCGTCGCCATCGAGGTTAGGCCCTGATAGTGGATCGAGAGGAAGTCGAACATCGGCAGCATCGCGTTCGTGCCGTCCGGAAACAGCTTATCCATCGCGTTCGAGCTGGAGTCGCAGCCGCCGACCAGGACGCGCGCGCCGTCGTCCCGGCGGGCCTGGGCGACCCCCTGATACATGTGCGTGTACATCGCTCGGTAGCGAAGCATGTCCGCCCCCCAGCCGGAGATCGAGATGCCCTCCCAGGGTTCGTTCCAGAGCGAGAAGGCATTGATCGGCCCTCTGGGCCAGCCGAAGTCGCGGGCGAATTGATAGGTCCACTTCTGAAAATCGTCGTCGTAGGAGGGCAGCCAGGCCAAGTCGAACTTCGTATCCAGCATCATACCCTTGTCGTCGAGCCACGGGCGCGGGCGGCCCAGGGGCTGGGTGGGGCCGAAGAAGTCGCCGCCACCGGCCATCAGCAGCACTGCGATGTCGGCGTCCTGATAGCCCTTCAGGTCGCGCCTCCGGTCGGCGTACCACCCAGCAAAATCGGGGTCTGTCGTCGGCTTGTAGCCGACCCCCCAGCGAATCGCGTGAACGTCAAGACGCTTTAGAACCGGCAGTGGCAGGGCGTCCAGGCAGAACTTCGGGTACTGCACCCGCCCCTGTGTCGCGGCGAAGGTGCGGACACACGAGGTCAGGAACCGTCGCCCCGCCGCGCCCAAATCCACGACCAGCGCGCAGCCGCCAAAGCGCATGGGGATGGGCGGGCTGACCGTAACATCCGCATAGCCGTGCGCGGGGACCGTCGCCGCCACGGGGACTGAGCCGGTCTGGGCGATCCTGAAGACGTGCGGCGTCCAGACATCGCCCGGCACCCCCCGCGTCCCATACGCGATCACCTCCACCCGCCCTATCGCGTTAAGTGCGTGGTCGCCGTCATTCAGGATCTGGAAGGTCCACGTCGGCTTGTCGCCGGGCCGCAGGATGTTTCCGGGGACACTGCCCCCGACGAGCTGCACCGTATAGGCGGGGCTGCCGGTCAGCCCGAAGGCCTGGGCGTAGCCAGGCATGGCCG
>JANLUQ010000486.1:0-9365 GCA_031363565.1 Armatimonadota bacterium
GCTCGGGCGACTCTTCAAGCCTGTCCTGAAAATGGTCCGTCATTCCTGGCAGATGTATTTCGTCGGTTTCCTGTTCGGCCTGGGCTTCGACACGGCCAGCGAAGTGGGCATCCTCACGCTTTCCGCCCACTCCGGCCAGACCAGCACGCCTTTTTGGGTCATCATGCTGCTGCCCTTGCTGTTCATGGTCGGGATGTGCCTAATTGACGCTTTGGACGGCATTTTGATGCTTGGCGCTTACGGCTGGGCATTCATCAAACCGGTCCGAAAAGCCTACTATAACCTGATCATCACCACTCTTTCTGTCCTGGTCGCCTTCATCGTCGGCACCTATGAGCTGCTGCAAATTTTCGAGGCACAGTTCGCGCTCAAGGGCAGGCTCTGGAACTTCTTCGACCATCTCCCCCTCGACAACCTAGGCTACTACATCATCGGCACGTTCCTCGTAGGATGGGGCGTTTCGGTGCTGGTCTACAAGATCAAGAAGAATGAGGCGGCGGCGCCCAGCGCGGAAGTGCAGGCGCGGGTTGAAACCGCATCCAAAACCCTCGTCTAAAGCCGCAGATGTCTACAGGGCTGCTCCCTGTGGGCATATCGGCGTCTCTGCCCATTGTATCGCTATCGTAATACTTTTGTAGTACTATGGTAAAAAATGGGAACTATTGTGTATTAGGATTGTGTTGTACTGACAACACCTACAATACCGAATTAGAAAACTTGAAAATGTCAAACAAACACCGAGGCTTCACCCTGATCGAGCTGCTCGTCGTCATCGCCATCATCGCGATTCTCGCGGCGATCCTGTTCCCGGTCTTCCAGTCGGTGCGTGAGAATGCCCGCCGGGCTGCCTGCACCAGCAACATGAAACAGATCGGCCTAGCCGCGCACATGTACATGGATGACAACGATGGCGCTTTCTACCGCCACCACGAAGACTATGTGCTGGATGACGGGACCCAGCTTCATGACCTGCCGGCCGATATCAGCGCCTGCGCGGGCGGCGGTAATGGCAACAGCAACGCGGAGAAACCCTGGGCGATATTCTTCCAGCCGTACCTCGCAAGCCGGGAAGTTATCTATTGCCCGGACGACTCCGAATCCCATTCCCAGGTCCAGGCGCGAGACATCACCTCCTACAACGGCGGCATCAGCATCTTGGGCCAGGAATGCAGCGCCGCCCCGAACGGCGAGCAGTGCCAGGCGGAAGCGCATCACTCGGCGATGTGGAACTATCTGCTGAACTCCATCTTCACCCACAAGTCCTGCCGCTACGTCAAAGAGGGCGTGCTGCCCGGATTTGCCACTGAACCTGTCGTGAACTCGCTGCCCGACCAGAACCTGATCATGTTTTCGGAGCGGAACTCAAAAGCGCTGGATGACCCCGCCAACACCGACTGGGGATATGTCCCGCAGGACGATTACGACACCTGGCCTGGAGAGGCCAGTCTGGTGCGGTCCGGGACCGGTGGGCAGTACGCCAACCAGGGCTGGATCAAGTATGATCAGCACCGTGGGGGCGCCAACTACGTCTTCTACGACGGTCATGTGAAGTTCATGCACTGGAGCCAGGCGCGCATCCTGCAATATCCCGACCACGTCGTCCGCTTCCCGCTGGCGAACCCGCCGAGCTAACATAGCCCGGAATTTCAAGAGAGAGGGCCGCCGGCACAAGCCGACGGCCCTTTTGCGTCGTATTCGCCGCCGCTTTGTGTGAAGGGGGTATAATTGTCCCAGACTGGGAACTTTCAGCCGGTCTCTAACGCTTGTGAGAAGGAAAGAGGGCCGCGCGCGCCCGACATGCCATGAGGTTGTTCCCGGATACCAGGCGGAAAAACGTGCTCCCGCGTGATCCGAGCAGAGACGGCGAAGCGGGTTTATCCGAGGACGACGTAGACCTCTTCGCGCGGCTGCTGGCCACGCATCAGGAAAAGCTGTACCGGGTGGCCTACCGCATGGCGGGCCACCATGAGGACGCCCAAGACCTGCTGCAAGACGCCCTGCTCGAGGCCTACCGCTCCTTCAAGAAGTTTCAGCGCGGCAGCTACTTCGACAAGTGGCTGTACCGGATCATGACCAACACGTTCATTGACCGGCAGCGCCACCGTAAGCGGGTGGGGCGGGTCGAATCGCTTGACGCCCCGCTTCCGGGCGCGGACGAGGGCGAATCGGCGGGCCGCGAGATTCCGGATTGGAAGGATGAGCCATCCCGCCAGGTCCTGCGCGACACCTTCGACGAGCCGATCCAGAAGGCGCTGGACGCGCTCAAACCAGAGTTTCGGATGGTCTTGATCCTGGCGGACGTGGAAGAGTTTTCCTACGAAGAGATCTCGGAGATGATGGACACGCCCATCGGCACCGTCCGTTCCCGCCTGCACCGTGCCCGCGATATGATGCGGCAAACCTTGGAAAAAGCCGATAAGAGCAAGTAGACAGCAAATCGCCCGAACAAACGGCGCCCCGGTGCGTCAAAGTAGAGACCATGATGAGCAAGCACGGACATCCACACGGGGAGCAGCTCTCCGCTTATATTGACGGTATGCTGGACGTCGGCAAGACGCGTGGGATTGCGGAGCATCTGCGCGCCTGCGCCCCCTGCCGCGCCACCGCCGGCCAGCTCCAGGAGACCAAGACCCTCCTGCACCAGATGCCCACCCCGCCTCGGCCAAGCCCGCAGTTCTGGGATGATGCCTATCGCCGGCTGCGCGTGGATGACCGCGAGCGGGCTGTGACGCGCCGCCCGCTTTGGGAGGCCTGGCGCGGGCCGGAACAGGCCGCGCACCGACGCTGGGCGGCGGGCCTGGCTGCTCTGGGTGCTGTCGGGGCCATGATCGCCGGGCCGCTCACGGGTACGCACCTCGGTGCGGGGCCGCGGCCGGCATCCGTCGTCGCGCCGCTGACGGAGATATCGCCGGACGTGTCGCCCGATGTCTCTTCGCTGGTGCAGTCGCACACAGACTCCGTCTCGGCCATCCCGCTCGATGACCCGGATGGTCAGAAGATGATCGCGGCGGATGCGCGGAAGGCGCCAGCCTCTTCGGAGGCGGCAGGCTATGCCGATATCGCGTTCTAAAATCCGAAGGATGGCGCTGGCTGGGCTGCTGCTGGCGGCTCCAGCCTTGGTCGCTCCTCACGTCCTGGCCGTCTCCCATGGACAGCCCGTGCCCAAACGCCATGCGCCGTCGATCAGGCCTGTCCCCCATGTCCCGACTGCTGAAGAGCTGTTCATCAAAGTCCTGCACGCCGATGACGCTTTCACTTATCGGGGGCGTAAGGTCGCGACCTACTGGCGGACAGGCCAGACGACCGCCGTCGCTGTTTTCCACCGCCCTGTAGATGACCGGCGGATCTACTACCTCAGCCCCAAGTCGCGGCGCGGTCTCCTCCTCGTCAGCGATGGGCATGAGGAGTGGCAGTACGACCCGCACATCAAGGAGTTGAGCCACCGCCGCCTTTCGCCCGGCGCCCTGGAAGAAGACGACCTCCTTAACTACACACTCCTCCGGGCGAACTATTTCCTGGCGGTGGACCCGAAGCCGCGCGTCTATGCGGACCGGAAAGTCTTCCTCGTCACGGTCAAGCGGCCGCGCGGCCTCACGCTGGCGCGCAAGTTCTGGATAGACGCCGGCAGCGGCCTGATCTTGAAACGTGAGATCTATGGGGATGATGGCGAGTTGACCGTGACAAGGGCCTTTTCGGAGATCACCTATCATCCTAAGCCATCGCCCGAGGTTTTCAGTCTGGCCGGGTTATCCAAGGAGCGCGGCATACATACCGTCGAGAACTCGTCGCCTTCGGAAGAGCCGGTCGCGCTGAACATGGTGTCCAGCCAGCTCGCCGGGAATGCCTACGCCCCACCCAGCCTGGCCGGCTACCGCCTCATGGGAGCGTCCGCGACGGCCGCCGGCGGCAAGCCGCTCCTGCACCTGCGCTACTCGGACGGCCTGAATCTGGTCTCCCTGTTCGAGCAGAAGCGTACCCAGGCGCGGCGGCCCACCCGTGTCAAGGGAATGCAAAAAGCACAGATCGGGTCTGTCCCTGCCCATATCTCGCACCGGGCCTCGCTGACGACTCTCAACTGGGATACCCCCACGCTGAACGTCACGCTGATCGGCGAGATGGGAGTCAAGGCGCTTTACTCACTCGCCCTGGCCGCCGTTCAAAACAAATGAAGGCGCGAATGTTCGCGCCTTCCCAAAATCTGCCTCTCCCGCGATTTCTCCCGCGATTTCTCATGCACCTGTGCTGGGCCGTTTTGTGCGTCCCGCTTCTGCGACCTGATCCCGCAGCGTGTGCGTAAGCTTCGTCATCAGGTTGCGCGAAAAGTCGTCATTGGCATAGGACAGGCCCTTCTTGGCGTAAGGCAGTGCTCGGGCCGGCTTGTGCTCGGTCGCGGCCAGCAGCATCGCCATCTCTCGGTACAACTCCCACTCCTGCGCGTCAGCCGTGTTGCGGGCGATCCCTTGTGTTAGGACCTTTTCAGCTTCGGCGGTGCGCCCGGTTCGAGGCAGGATCGCCCCGCCCATGATCTCGTAGGCCTGCACGAAATGCGGGTCCAGCGTGATGATCGCCTGGAGCAGCGGCAGCAGGCTCTCGTTCTTGGACCAGTCGCCGCCCTGCGCCATGTACTGATGGTGGTAGTGGTCTATGACCTTGCTCCACAGCAGGTTCGCCGCGACGATTCGGAACTCGCCGCCCGCTTGCGCCAAGGCGGCGTTCCTGCCCTGGGCTGCGCTCGTGACCAGATAACCCTTCGCGAGACCCATCCGCTGTGAGGCCGACTCGAACAGCCCTGCCACCACCATCAACCCCAGGAAAAGCAGCGCGGCAGGCCAGGCCCGCCGCCCATTCGTCATTGCCATCTTAGGCCGCCTTTCTGTGCTTGGCCACGCTTTCAAGCGTCAGCGTCACGGCCGGTGCCTGCCGCCAGATGCGTCGGCGGTAGGCGAGGACGCCCAGCACAAGAAAGCCACCGGTCATGCCGACCATTTGAAGCCGACCCTCACGGGCGTATTTCGGATCGCCCCAATGCTCAAGCAGCTCGTCGCCGTCTCCGTCGTCTCCGATCTCGGGAGGCGCGGCCTTTGGCACCGCCGTGGGCGCGTTCGGGGCGGCCTGCGCCGCCTGATGCGGGGCCAGCAGCGTCACACCACTCAGGGCCAGCAGGATGCAGGGCAGTAGGAGCCAGGGTGTGCGGTCTCTTCGCGTTTCGCTCATCACAGTCAATTTCATCACAGCTCTTTCCGGGCGAATGTCATCGAGGCAAGTGTCAGCAGGGCCGCCGTGTAGCAGATGCCGTAGGCCGCCGTCTGCCAGAGGTACGGGGCTGGCACGATCAGTTGATGCACCAGCGCGTCCTTGAAATTGAACGACTCCAGGTTCGGCAGCAAGTGGTACAAGCCCTCGATCACCAAACGGTTGAAGCCGCTCTGCGGCCGGGCCATGAGCGAGGCATACAACGGGAACTTGACATTGCCCAACAGGCAGAGCAGGACGGACAGGAACCAGGCCAGTGGCCAGGAGGTCAGCGTGGAAAGCCAGAGCGCCAGGGCCGCCAGGATGGCCGTTTCTAGGAACAGGAACGGCAGAACATAAAACAAAGCTGGGTCGAGCCGGCCCATGTAAAAGAGCTGGAGGAAGGAGAATGTCGCCGCCATGATCGCCATACCGAGGGCGACCGTACTCATTGCCCCGGCATACTTGCCGCAGACGAACTGCCAGCGGGCGACGGGCTTCGCAATGATCGGGTAGACCGTCTTCTGCTCCACCTCGCCGGGAATGCCGGTCACAGTCAGGGTGATGGCGACGACGGCGCTGACCAGGAAGACCGAGAACAGGCACAAGTCGTTCAGCATCTTCATCTGGACGTGCCGGTCGAACTTCGCGAGTGTCGCCGAGCCGAAGATCAGGAAGAGGGCAAACAGCATCAGGACGTGGAAGACCTGCTTGCGCGCACCTTCCAGCATCGTGATCCGGCCGATAATACCGATATTTCGTAATGCCTGCATCTCGTTATCCCCCCACCAGGCGCAGGAAGGCATCTTCCAGCGTCTCGCGCTGCGGCGACACGGCCACCAGCCGCGCCCTCCGCTGTTCCAGTAGTCCCAGGACGCGGTACACGCAGGCCGTCGGCACCCGCAGGCATGTCCCGGTCTCGCCGGTCGCCTCCATGGTCCCACCCCAGTCCTCGATCTGCGTCCTTAACACCTCATCGCGCTCCCCCTGCTCGATCTGGACACGGACCTCATCACGGGCCTGCGTGATCTCCTGCGGCGTCCCGCAGGCTACCAGCTTGCCGCGCGCCATGACGCCCACCCGGTCGCAGACCGACTCCATCTCGGAGAGCAGATGCGAAGAAAGGAAGATCGTCTTGCCCTCGCCCTTCAGCGTCGTCAGCAGCGCGCGCAGCTCCTTCCGCCCGAGAGGGTCTAGGCCGGAGGATGGATCATCCATGATCAGCAGATCCGGATCGCCCACCAGGGCCGAGGCCAGCCCGACCCGCTGGGTCATGCCTTTGGAGCACTTGGCGAGGACCATGTGCCGGTTCTCCCACATTCCGACCTGCCGCAGACAGGCCTCGACGCGCTCCTGTGCGCGCCTGCCGGATAGGCCCGAAAGACCGGCATGGGCGCGGACGACTTCCAGGGCTGACAGGAACTTGGGAAAATAGGGCTGCTCGGGCAGATACCCGACCCGGCGGCGCGCGGTGTCGTTGCCCACCGGCGTGTCGAAGAGCCAGGCCGCACCAGTCGTGGGCGGGATGAAGCCGAGCAGCATCTTGATTGTCGTCGTCTTGCCGGCCCCATTCGGACCGAGGAAGCCGAACAGCGCGCCCTGGGGCACGCCCAAAGTCAGGCCATCCACGGCCACGCGCTTTTCTTTTTGGCGGGGCACGGGATAGTGTTTCGTGAAGTTCTGAATGCGGATCGCTAAGTCTGTGCTGTGAATTGCTAAGTCTGTGTTTCGGTCGGGCATCGCTTCGTTCCCCTTCGTGGGCGGAATCTTTCTACCCTTTTGTCGGCATTCCGCTCGGCGCTCTTTAGGGTACAATGAAGTCCATGAGCCTTCCGTCCACCCACCGAGAGATCACCGGAGCCGAAGTCCAGGCGAGTCTGCAATCAGGCCGTCTCGTCCGCCTGGTGGATGTCCGCCAGCCGTGGGAGTATGACCGCTATCATATCCCTGGTGTGCTCCTGCTGCCCATGGACAGGTTCGCCGCCCGCTTCGCGTCCGAACTGAACCCCGCCGAGGAGATCGTCTGCATCTGCGAGCACGGCATTCGCAGCGCCTCCGCCGCCCGTTTCCTCGCGGCCCAGGGCTACGTGAATGTCGCCACCATGACCGGTGGTATGGCCGAGTACGGCGGACCCACCGAGGCAGGGTCAGAATGAAAACGATGAAGACGCTGACCAAGGAAGAAGCCGCCGCCGAGATCGCCGAACCCCTGAAACTGTTAAAAGTCAGCGCCGACACGCCGCCTACGGGAATTCTGCCGCTTCACTTCCCGCCCAAAGCTTCCCGAGGAATGGCTTTTGCTTACGAGCTGGCTGTGATCACCACGGAGGAGTTTGACGATCTAGTGTCAAGCCGCCTTTCTTTACCCGAGGGCTGGCACCTCGGCCAAAAGATTGAAGCCCCCCGAATGCTGGCGGAAGCCGCCGCATGACAGACATCCGGGCATGGCAGCACGCCTACGCCATGCAGGCGGAAGCAGGTTTTGAGGCTTACCACATCCTCCGCATGGCTTCCGATCTGCCGCAGTGCCTGGCGCTGCATTCCCTCCAGATGGCCTGCGAAAAACTTTCCAAGGCGTACCTGTGCAGCGCTGTCGGAGCTGGTGGGACAGGAACTCCTCAGCATCGTCCCCTACGCTGTTAATAAACTTTTGTGACTGGATAAGAACCCACCATGCCCTCCCAACCCCTGCACGAACTCGAAACGATCCGCACTCCTGAAGCACTGGCCGACCTCTGCCGAAAACTCAAAGAAGCGGGACGCTTCGCTCTGGACACGGAGTTCGTCGGCGAGCGGACCTATTTACCCCGGCTCTGTCTGGTGCAGGTGGCGACGACCGACTTCATCGCTCTCGTGGACACCCTGGCTGTGGATGTGCTTGATCCGCTCTGGGACCTGGTGGCCGATCCCAGCGTTGGGAAAGTGCTGCACGCGGCCCGCGAGGACCTGCGGCTGGCTTACTTCGGGGGTGGGAAACGGCTGCCCGCCGGCATCTTCGACACGCAGATCGCGGCGGGGCTGATCGGTCTGCCCTCATACCCGCTCTCCTATGCCCGTCTGGCCGAGGCGTTGATGGGAGTCAAGCTGAACAAGGCCGAGACGCGAAGCGAATGGGACCGCCGCCCGCTGACACCCGCGCAGCTGGAATACGCCCGCGACGATGTCCGCTACCTGCTGCCCATCGAGGATAAACTCCACCGCCTCCTGGACCGAATGGATCGGCAGGAATGGCTGGCCGAGGAAATGGCGCGTTTCTCCGAAGCGCGCACTTATGAGGTCGCCCCGGAAGAGGCCTACCTGCGTCTCCGCAACGCGCGCGGCTTCACTGCCCGACCCACCGCCCTCCTGCGGGCGGTCGCCGAGTGGCGCGAGTATGAGGCGGCCGCCCGCGACATCCCCGTCCGGAGCCTGCTGCGCGATGAGGTGGTGATTGAGCTGGCGCAGCGGCCCCCACGCCGCCTGACCGACTTCAAGCGCGTGCGCGGCTTCCCCGAGACCGAAGACCTCAGCCTTGGCCCTCCGATCCTGGACGCACTCAATGCGGCGCGCGCCCTGGACGAAGATCAGCTCCCGCCCCCCCTAGCCTCGGGCGGGCCGGACGAAACGCCGCGCGAGAGGGTTCTGGGCGACCTGCTCTATGCCATTGGTGAGGCGCTTTGCCTGGAGCGGAACCTCGCACCCGAACTGGCCTTGACCAAAGCCGATGCCTTGGCCCTGGCGCGCAGTCAGGAGGGCAGTGCCCTGCGGACCGGCTGGCGCGCACGCGCTGTGGGGGATGATCTAAAGCAGATCGCGACCGGCGGCGCCTCCGCCCACCTTCAGGTAACCCCTGAGGTGCTCCGCATCGCAATCACGCCGACTTCGTAGATTTATGTAACTGATGTTACGTACGGGCTGTGGCCGGGCCGTAAACGACCCGCCTGAGGGGCGGGAGAGAATCCTTGTCTTAATCTTCCGGTCGCAGACCGGTTGGCCGCAGGCCCCCCAGACCTGCCGTTCACGGCGGGACTGCACCCGACGGAGCAACTGCACCCGACGGAGCAACTGCACCCGACGGAGCAACTGCACCCGACGGAGCAACTGCACCCGACGGAGCAACTGCACCCGACGGAGCAACTGCACCCGACGGAGCA
>JANLUQ010000534.1:0-9626 GCA_031363565.1 Armatimonadota bacterium
CAAGCGGCTTGCCGTTCCAGTTGACGAGGGTGCCGGCCTCGAAGAATGTGCCGGTGACGCCCAGAGTCAAATCGGGGCTTCCCGCCTTGGCCGTGCTCGGGGTGAGGGCGGTCAGGGCCGGCGTGGGGCTGCTGACCTGTGGGGCGGGCGTGGCGCCTCGGGGTTTGAGGGTGACGCCGGGGGCCTGGTAGACGACGACGTCCGGCTGTCCGGGGGCGAAGTGCAGGTCGAGCAGGAGGGCGGAGGTGCCGTCGGCGTAGTTGAGGCTGACGCTGTAATCCGTGACACCCTTGCCGCGCGCCGGGCCGGCGTCGTGCTTGGTGAGGATGAACGAGAGGGGCGTGTTCGGCAAGGCATGGGCCTTGAGGCCGGCTGCGCCAAACGACTTGAACTGGGGCGCCAGGTCGAGGCTGCCGGTGATGCCGGCCTTGGAAGCGATGGTCGCCAGAAAGCCGCTGACAGGAACCGAGGTGAGGCCGGCACCGTCTTGGGTAATGAGGCTGGCACCGTCTTGGGTAATGAGCGTGCCGCCGTCATTGGAAATGACGGTAGCGCCGTCGTTGGAAATGACGGTAGCGCCGTCGTTGGAAATGACGGTAGCGCCATCGTTGGAAATGACGGTAGCGCCATCGTTGGTAATGAGGCCGCTCCCCGCCGTGCCGGCGCCACTGGCGGCGATGTTGTAGGCAGCAGGAGGTGGCCCTAAGGCCAATCGCCCCACAATAACCTGCGTGGGGTCGGAAGCGGCGATCGAGAGCGTCGCCGTCGCCGACTGACCATCCGGATTCGTGATGGTGACCTTGTGGTCGCCCGCCGGCAGCATCTGCGACAGAAGAACCACGATCTGGTCCCCCACCTGATTTTCTCCACCGGCAGGTTGCAGCGTAGAGTCAATGGTGGTGCCGGGGAAGAAATTGGTGATCGTCACGAATCCTCCGCGCACCAGGTTCGCCCCGTTGATCGTCAGCGTCGCCCCGAATGTCGCCGTGTTGCCAGGGTTGATCTGACCGTTGATCTCATAACCGATGGGCAGGTCAATCTGTGGCCCACCCTGCGCCGAGGCAGTCTTCCCGTTCGGACGGCGGATAGAACCGCGCACTCGGCCCTTGAGCGCCGCGCCGGTCGGGGCGAGGACGGGAGTGCCGGTCAATTGTTCGTACAGATGATAGGCTGGAGGCAGCAGGCCCGGAAGGGACGCGCGGGGCATCAGGCTCGGGCCGAGGTTGGTCGGGTCGAAGGCGATAGCGTACTGGGTCTGGTCCTGAGAGTAGACATCGAACGGCTCTGTCGGAGAGCTTTGATTGTCGGCGTTGATGATCGCCACGGTGAACGGGCTTACGGCCCCGGCCGTGTCCAGCGTGCCGTTGATCTGCTGCGGCCCTCCCGGCTGGTCCGGCGCGGACGCATGGCCGCCCTTGGGGTCAAACTCGAAGGGCACAGGGGAGCCGTTCGCACCTTGCACATATACCGTCGTGCCATCCGAGCTGCCGTTGTAGCCGGGGGTGCCGGGGGTGCCGAAGTTGCGGCCTGAGATGACCAGATGCACGCTGCCATCCGTGTAGGTTATGGCGGTGGCGCCCCCTTTGGCCACGACGGGCGCATCCAGGGTCGTGAGGATCGCCGAGTCCGACTGACCATCGGGGTTGGTGACGGTGACCCTATGGCTGCCCGACGGCAGCGTCTGCGTGAGGATGTCGAAGAGGTGCTGCGCGTCGCTGAACGTCACGAAGTGCGCCGTCCCATCCCGCTGATTGGTGATCAGCGGCACGTCCACGCCCTTGACGAAGTGGTCCCCCTGGATGGCGACCGTCTGGACGGAGCCGTCACTGGCGACATAATACTCCATGGTGGAGATTTTCGGGGCAAAGGTGGCCGTGAAGGGAGCCGTTGCCGATTGACCATCCGGGTTCTTGATGGTGACCTTGTAGTCGCCGCCGGGCAGTGGTGGGGACACGGTGGCCAGAATCTGCGTCCCGACCTGATTTTTTCCACCGGCAGGTTGCAGCGTGGAGTCAAGGGTGGTCCCCGGAGGAATGGTCACCCTGGGGGGTGGCGTGATTGTGATGTCGCCCCCGCGCACGAAGTTGCTGCCGTTAACGGTGATGATCGCGTTGAGCACGGCGGTGCCGTCGGGATTGAGTTTGGGAGTGCCGTCGGGATTGAGGGCAGGGGTGATCTGATAGCCGACGGGCGGGGTGATCTTGGGCGCGGGCTGGGCGGGGCCGGCCCCGATGTTGAGCCGGAAGACCGTGCCCGACCCATTACCGGTGCTGCCGCCGCCCCGGAAGGTCGTACCGTAAAGGTCGCCGTCTTTCGCCTGGATCACGGAGTCGGCTGGGTGATACCCGGCGGACATGTCGGGGAATGCATAGATCGTCGTGGCGGAAAACCCGGTCGCGCTGGCCGTGTCGGCGGCGATCCGGTAGACCGTCCCGAGATGGGCCGTCCCGGTGGTGTTGCCCGTGCCGTAGAAGGCGCCGTCGCTGGCTTGGATCAGGCCGGAAAAAACGCTGAGATCATCGGCGCCCAGGTCCACGATTTTGCTGACTGTGTACCCTGTCGTGCTGGCAGTGTCGGCGGCGAGGCGGTAGGCGATGCCGTAGCCCTGTGCCCCTCCGGACGTTGTCAGACCATAAAAGGTGCCGTCGGCCGCCTGAACCAGAGTGCCGCCCGTGGGGTCGGTGCCGCCATTGGGATTGGCGGGATCACCATTGCCAAGGAACTCGTAAACGTCGGTGAATGTGCCCTCACGGGTGATCTTGAACGCCGATCCGCCGTTGTCAATTCCACCTTTAGTGGCCGTTCCCAGGAAAGCGTCTTGGTAAGAATTGTCGGCGTTGCGGGCCTGCACCAGTCCGGCCTGCGGGCCCCAACCACCGTGATTGACATCACCAAAGGGGGCGGCCTCAAACGCATACAACACGCTTTCGACGCCGTCGGGCGTGATTTTGAATACCGTACCATAGCCGGCTGCGACGCTGGCATTGTTGTTGCCGCCATCCAGCGTCGTGCCGTAATAAAAACCATCAAAGGTGCCATCGGCGTTGTGTCCAGGCACCAACGGAGCGCGTGGGTTGGCACCATCTGGCGGCCCGGTAAATCTGTAAATGTCAGTCAGTGTATACCCTGTGGGGCTGCCCGTATCCGGGGCCAGCTTGAAGACTGTACCATAGCCTTCTGAGTGGATGGCATCGGGTTTGCCCCCAACGTATGCGGTGCCGAAGAATGTGCCGTTGGGCGTACCGTCCGCGTTCAGCCCCTCTACCAGCGGTGCAAAGGTGATCCTGCCGCCCCCGGACGCCCCGACGGAGGCCAGCGTCGTCAGTGTCCCATCGGGCTTTATCTGGAACGCAGTGCCTGCGGAGTAGGCGCCACCCGTCGTCGTAGTCCCATAGAAGTTCCCATCACTCCCTTGGACCAGGCCGGCCTGCGGCCCCCCCCCGTCTGCTCCGGCATTGAAGACATACAAAGGCGTGGCGGAGGGCGGGCCACCAGCGGGAGGCGTCGACGCCCTCTTTATCGCCTCGTTTTTGAGGTGGATGCGCGAAGTCAGGCCACGCCCCGCTGTGGACACAGACGCCGGGTTCCGCCGGACCGGCCGCAGGACCTGTCCCTTCGACGCGGCGACGTGGGCCAGATGCAGGGGGATGATCTTCGCCGCCAGCGCGTGCGGAGCAGCGGGCCGCGCCGACGCCATCCAGGCGAGTGGGAGGCCCGTCAGGGCCAGCACGACAGGAAGCGCCTGCCGCAGACTGCGAAAGAGTGGAGGATAGGGAAACATAAGGGTACCTCTTTGTAAAACCAACGAACAGCCGCGAGAACATCAGACGGCGGAGCCGCAAGAAACGGCGGAGCCGGACGGGGAAGTCCCGCAGTCAGACACGGACCAGAATGGGCAGCGGTTTCTGCCATTGCAGGTGCAGTATACAAGGCTACCGTAAACGTGTCGTAAAATCGAATTGAAAGACTACTTACACTAGGAGAAGTGGGAGTGGAAGAGTGGAACGCGGGCGTGAAACGAAATCGCTTTGCGCTATACCAGTTTTTTGCCGAGGGGAGGTGAATCCAAAAAAGGCCGGGCCGTGACCGTGCGTCCGTCGCTGACAAAGGTGATCGCCCCTTGATGGTCGGTACGATAAGTCTGGACCCCATGGGCGTCCAGGCGGGCCAGCGTGGACGGCGCGGGGTGTCCGAACCGGTTGTGGCGGCCACAGGAGATCACCGCAAGGCGGGGCTGGAGGCGCGCAAGCCAGTCGTCGCTGGTCGCATTGTGGGAGCCATGGTGGCCGGCTTTAAGCACATCGCAGGCGAGGTCCGTGTGGGCATCCAGCATCGCCTCCTCGGCCTCGCTTTGCGCATCGCCGGTTAGGATAAAGCGCGTCCGCCCGTACTGGATCAGCAAGGACGCCGAGTAATTATTAATGGCGGCATCATCGGTCCCTGTGCCGAACACGGCGGCTGTGCCGAAGGCGGGCGTCGGCGGCGGGTTCAGGACGCGCAGGGTGACGCCGTCGCCCATATCAAGCCTCATGCCGCGCACGGCGCGGGCATAGGGGATCCCCTTGCTGCGAACTAAAGCGAGGAACTGGCTATAGGCGGGGGAAGGGTAGGGCAGCGTGGTCCCGTCCAGGACCGTCCCGACCTCCAACGCGCGCAGGACGGCGGCCAGGCCACCGACATGGTCGCCGTGCGGGTGGGTCAGGACAAGCACATCCAGCCGGTTGATGCCGAGGTAGCTGAGGAGTGGGACGACGACCTTGACGCCTACATCGGCCGCGTCCGCGTCGGCCTCGTCGCTGTTCCCGCCGCCGTCAATGAGAAGGGTGCGGCCCGCCGGCGTCCGTATCAGGGTGCTGTCGCCCTGCCCCACATCAATGGCCGTGACGCGCAGCTTCCCCGCATCCGGGTCGGGGCGACGGGTCAAGACCCACCAGAGCAGGGAGCCGAGCGGCACGAGTGGGGCCAGCCGCAGCAGGCGTCGGCGCGACTCGTTCGGGGGAGGCAGGGCGGGGGGATCGTCCTGATATGGGGGTACGTCCTGCGCGGGCGTGCCGTCCCGCGCGGGCGTGTCGTCTTCCGGTGACATTGGGTTCCTCCGTGAGGGGCTGTGGGGACCCCGCCTCCGGTCATGCAGGCCGCGGCGGGGTCCCCTTATTCACCTGGTTATTCACCCGGTCCGCCGAATAGACCGGCAATGATGCAGCGCCGGGTCGGCATGGGTGAAGCAGTAGTAGCCGCCGCAGGCGGGGCAGAAGCGCCGCTCCTCCGGCTCCTCGATGAGGACGTCGCAGCCGTGACGCCGGGCTGGCTGCCGGCCGCTGCCGGCTGTCGCCTGGGGTGCGGCGGAATAGGCGAGGTAAGAAAGAGATCCATACGCGCAGCGCAGCGCGAAGACGATCTCGCCCGGCCCGTATTCCGGGGGCCGGGGCGGGGCAGCAGGGACAGTGATCGCTGCTGCCTGTGCCCCGTTCAGCGGGGACAATAGGCGAGAAAGAGGCATTTCGAGGCCGCCAAGAAGCACACCGTTGTTATCAGTGAACCGTGCCATTGCCGTGTCCTTTTCTGCCGCCTGACCTACGGGCGGCGCGAAAGCACGAAAAGCATCCCCGTTAGCCCAATACCGGAGATTTATGTCATGAGAATCACATCATAGCACACAAAACGGGCAGAGTCAAGCAGTAATTTGGCTGACGTTTCGCGCCACTTGGCACGGTTTATGCAGTAGGTATCATACCGGCTTTTCGCCGCGAAGGAAGTCCACGAGAGAGGATCACACCCATGCATCGTTCCCACAACTTATCGGCTGCCCCCCGTTTTGCCTTTCTGGTCCTGCTCCCGACACTGATGGCCGCCGCGCCCCAGACGGCCCATGCCCAGAAGACCTATGTGGCCGTCGGCGACAGCCTCGCCTATGGCTTCATGGATTACACGGCCACCCCCGCCGGGACAGCGGGATATGCCGGCTATGCCCAGCCCTACGCCGCCTTCCTGAGCAGCCCCGGCAAGACGGTCAGCCTCGTCAATCTAGGCATCGTCGGGGAGACCACCGACTCGCTGCTGAAGAACTCGTCCGGCAACAGCATGCTCAACAGCAACTACAGCGCCGTCGCCCCGACCTCCCAATACGCCCTGCTCTCGGCGGACCTGAACCCCAATGTCAGCAACGTCACCGTCCAGATCGGCGGCAACGACATCCTCGGCCTGGCCGCGAGCTCGGCCTTCCAGGACGCCTTCGTGGACGGCGACACGGCGACCGCAAACGCGCTCCTGAATGCCACCCTCACGTATATCGGGGCCAACTATGACGCCCTCCTAACCCAGATCACTTCGCTGGCACCGGGCGCGGACGTGCAGGTGCTCGGCTACTACAACCCGTATGCTTTCCTGCCGCCGACGAGTGTGAACAATATCTATCTGCGCGCCGCTTCCGTCCCGCTGGAGCAGGGCCTCAACACCGTCATCGCCCAGGAGGCCGCCCGGCACCATGTTCAGTTCGTGGACCTTGCCGATCCCTTCGCCGCGCAAGGGAGCTATTACGGCGACTACGTCCTGACCGGCGAGGCGATCCCGACGGCTTTCGGCCCTCTACCCAATGACCATCCGACCGCCCTCGGCTACGCCCTCATCGCCCAGCAGCTGGAGGCCGCCCCGGTCCCCGAAGCCTCGACCGCGCTCTCTTTCGGACTCCTGGCCGCCCTAGGTCTGGGCGGCTTGGCCGTCGCCGCCCGGCGGAGAAAGACGCGGGCCTGATCGCCCCCTTCCGCCCCAGTAAAACCCAATTCCGGGGGGGCCGGATAAAGATGCACCCGGATAAAGATGCACCCGTCGGGGCGCGATTTATCGCGCCCTTCTTTCCTCAAGCGCCCGCCTTCTGTCGCCCCTTCCTGCTCCGAACTCCCCAAGAACTGGGTTTTACTGGGGCGGGGGTGGGGCGGCGATCCTCTTCCGCCGGCAACAGGTGACATGCAGGAAACTGGCCCTGCTGCCGGGAACAAAGGCATACGGAGAACACCCATGCCCTACTACGGTTTCAACTTCCTCTGGATGTACGTCTCGGACGGCGAGACGCCCCGACTGCCGGACGAGCGCGCGCTGGACTTCCTGGTCCAGACCGGCTTCAACTTCGTGCGCGTCCCGACCAACTACCGCTCCTGGATCAAGGACTTCGACTACCTTCACCCCGATGAGGCCGTCTTCGCCCATCTCGACGGCTACCTCGATGCCTGCCGGCAGCGCGGCCTGCACCTGAGCCTGAACCTGCACCGCGCGCCCGGCTACTGCATCAACAACAACGACCTGGAGCGCGACAACCTGTGGCTCGACCCAGTCGCCCAGGATGGCTTCGTCTTCCAGTGGGAGACCTTCGCGCGCCGCTTCCTCGGCGTCCCCAGTTCCGCCCTCTCCTTCGACCTCCTGAACGAGCCGCCCTCCGTCGGCCAGTATGGCCTGACCCGCGAAAACCACGCCGCCATCATCCGCCGGACGGTCGCGGCCATCCGCGCCATTGACCCCGGCCGCGAGATCGTCATTGACGGCCTGGGCGGCGGCCACCTCGCCCTGCCCGAGCTTGCCGACCTGGGCGTGGTCCACAGCGGTCGCGGCTACCAGCCCATGCCGGTCAGCCACCACAAAGCAGGCTGGTGGGACGGTCACGCCACGGCCCCCGCCCCGATGTACCCCGGCCAGGTGTGGGAGGGCCGGACCTGGAACCGCGACACCCTGCGCGAGTTCTACCAGCCCTGGCGAGACGTCGAGGCGGGCGGTGCGCGGGTGCACATCGGCGAGTGCGGCTGCTACAACAAGACTCCCAACGACATCGCCCTGCGCTGGTTCACCGACCTGTTCGGCCTGTACAAAGAGTTCGGCTGGGGCTACGCCCTGTGGAACTTCGCCGGCGACTTCGGCATCGTGGAACATGGCCGCCCCGGTGCGGTCTACGAGGAGCTGCACGGCTACAAAGTGGACCGCCAACTGCTCGACATCCTGCTGGAAAGCCGCGCGTCATAGGGATCGGTGGGTGGATTCAAACGCCCCCCAAAAAAACCACAAAAAGGCCGGGCGCGACGCGCCCGGCCTTCCTCCTGTGTCCTTCCTGGATTATTTCGCCCGCAGGACGGTCCAGCAGTCATGGGCCGCCTGCTGGGCGTGGGCCTGGCAGTAGTAGCCTTCGCAGGCGGGGCAGAAGTGCCGCTCCTCCGGCTCCTCGACCAGAGCGTCGCAGCCCAAACGCCTGCGGGCGGCGGGGGCAGAAAAGCCCAGGGTCGGCAGGGAGCCATGCGAACAGTGGAGCGCGAAGACGGTCTCGTCCGGCCTGTACTCCGGGGTCCGAGGCGGCGTGGCAGGGGCTTTAGTTACCACCGCCTGGCTCTGGGCTTCGCTCAGCAACGAAAGGAGGTGGGAGAGGGAAAATTCGAGGCCGCCCAGGGGCCTCCCGTCGTTGTCAGTCTGCCGTGCCATTGTCGTGCTCAGTTCTGCCGCCTGACTTACGGGCGGCGCGTAGTAGATGTAGGAATCGATTGCGTTGCTATTTATATCATAAGATACCCATCTTGGCATACAACTAAGCTGGAGTTAAGGGATATCTTTTTGCCCGCGACGCGGGGACTGATTCGGAAGGTCAGCGGCTGAGGACCGGCCGGGCAACCGGCTCGGGGTGTGCCTCCGACGCGGCGGTGGTGAGAGCCAAAGCCTCCGCCCGCCATGACCCTGGCCTTCGGCGAGAAGCAGCAGGGGACGCCGCGCGGCTTGATCCCCGGCCCGGCACGGGATAAAGAGGCAGGAAACAAACAGGGGGAGGGAAAGCCTTACGCGAAAGGCTGGAGCCGGAGACATGGGACAAGGAAGCTTTGCAGAATTAATTTCGCCTCATCCGTCGCGTGGTGGATGAGGAGCCGGTTGCGGAAGTTGGCTGCGAAGTGGGGCGTGGCAAAATCACTGTCCGGGTTGACGGTCTCCTCGACCGGACGCATCATCGTTCGGGCGACTTCCGTCAGTAGTTCCACTTGGATTGGGTCAAGCCTCGTCGCGACTGCGATTAGTCCTCGGAGTACGACGCGTTCCTCGGCTTCGTTAGTGGGTTGATCGTCTGGCGGCATCACACCGAATTTAACACAGATTCTGTCAGGGGTCAAACTACGACCGAAAAAGGCCGGGCGCGACGTGCCTGGCCTTTCCCTGCTTCTGCGTGTTCTACGCCGTCATCTTCAGCCCTTTGACGCTCTGTAGAGTATCATGCAAAGTTAGAAACGGCCAGTGCGACTTTGAGGTCATTGATCTGCCAGAAGAAACTTAATGAGCCGCCGACAAGGTGTAACCATGCAAACCACCTTTCGCAGAAGAGCCATCTTCCTAAGAATTACTTAACCGGCCCTAGTAGTCTAACCCGGTAGGATAGTTGGGTGCAGCTTTTTCAATCTGATGCGGGCATCGTCAGTCGTGAACCGCCAGTCAATCGTGACGGTGCTGGCATTACGCCGCTCTTGCCAAGCGGTCACCTGCTTTTGCAGGTTCTCTTTGTCGTTCATCCGCTCGGACAAGCACTGACGCGCCAGCACGGACAATTCGATCTCGGCCATGTTCAGCCACGACCCATGCTTGGGTGTGTAATGCACCTCAAGTTTATCTGC